>JBBTYO010000037.1:0-11309 GCA_038061735.1 Patescibacteria group bacterium | reverse complement strand
CCTCCTCGGTTAAAACCGCCTCCACCTGGTCGCCTCTCTTCTCGAGGTCGAGCAACGTTAACGACGATTTTTCTACCTTCGACTTCTTTTTCATGCATTTGTTGAGTAGCTGCAGCAGCTGCCTCTTCAGTTGCGAATGTGACGAAACCGAAACCTTTTGATCGTCCAGACATTCTGTCTGTGATGATGACGGCTTCAGTAACTTCGCCAAATTGTGCAAATAATTCTTTTAAAGTATCGTTAGTCATTGTCCAAGGAAGATTCCCTACGTACAATTTTTTAGTATCCATTTATGTTTTTCACCTCCTTTTGATTAAATATGAATGTTATCCAGAAGTTTACAAACTGAATTGTTTTCCAACAGCAGTTTTTCTACCATACTGAATTAACTTTAATAAGTATATCATAAATAACCCCTTTTACCATGTCAAATGGATTTTACTTATAGAAGTATCTCCTCCAGATCTTTTTGAAAAAGGGCAAAGTAAGAGTTGATAGAAGAAATCCAATAGAGGGAACTATCGCGTTTAACCAAGGTTTTTCAATATTAATTGCCTGTAAATAAAAACCAATACCCAAGTAAGTAAATATCATTAATATAAATTTTCTAAACCAACTAGTCTCCCAAGCCTTATCAATCTCCACTTTTTTATTTCTGGATTTTATTAATAAAATTTCTTTTTCTAAATCGCTGATAGTGATCATAATTTTTAAAATCAAGGTTTAATAATTAATTTACCATTTTTTGTTATTACATATCCTCCCACCGGATTTGAAAAATGTGATCCAAGTAAAAGCGTGTTTGTATTTGCTATTGACGAAAGAGTTTTTTTTCTTGTTTCGAGGGCTTGATCAGAATAGGTGTCTACTGTATTTCCCCATTCTGTTTTTTCAACTTGGCATGGATGGTAAATAAAATCTCCGGAAATAAGTCCCTTTTTTCCAAGCGACTGAATCTTAACGCTCACATGGTGAGGAGTGTGACCTGGAGTTGAAATCAAACCAACATTTTCATCAAATTGAAAATCCTCTTCAACTAATTCTGATAAACCTGCTTCTATAATAGGATGAACAGAATCTTCAAATCCTAATAAATCATCGATCATTTCTTTTTTTGGTTTACTGCTCCAATATTCATATTCTTTTTTTGAAAAAATGTATTTTGCGTTGGGAAAAGTTGGCTTCCATTTTCCGTTAACAAGTATCGTATTCCAACCAACATGGTCAAAATGAAGATGAGTGCAGACAACACAATCGATATCTAATGGAGTTATTCCAAATTCATTTAGTTTTTCAACAAATTTTATTTTTAGATTTCCCCATTCAGGTATATTGGGTCGGTTTTTATCATTACCATTACAGGTGTCAACTAAAATATATTTTCCTTGAGACTTAATTAAAAAACTTTGGATTAATGCTTTGAGAATTCCATTTTTATCAGCATAATCAGGAATTAACCATTTCATTTTTTTTACGTTTTCAGGAGTCGCATCAGGTATTATACTTTGAATAATTTTTCCAGCTTCAAGTTCTATGATTTGAAAAATCTCAACATTTCCAACGTTCCATTTCATATATAAATTATACAAAATAATTATTTTTATTTATCATAGTTAAACACTTTATTATATTAATATAATAAAGTAGATATTTGTCGTTGTGACCTATTATCAATAAATTATTCCCATCCTTTGTTTCAATACACTCGTGGAGTATATATCGATTAAATAATCTTTTCATAGCTATCTAAATTAGTGGTTTTGTAGGTTATAAGCGGTTGATGATGGAACTTCTTAATGATTATATTATTTTATGGTTCTAAAACATCGAAAATCAAACAGATTATTGAATTTTGACTATTCATCATCAGGTTATTATTTCATTACAATTTGCACAAAAAACAGACAAGAATATTTTGGGAACATTATTAATAATGAAATGGTAATTAATGAAATAGGAAAAATTGTGGAAGCACAATGGTTATGGTTAGAAAAACAATATAAACATGTAGAATTAGATGAATTTAAAATAATGCCAAATCATTTTCATGGCATTATAATTATTAAAAATAAATCAAATCCCGTAGGGACAGGTCTAGACCTGTCCCTACAAAAGAAACATTTATCATTATCAAATATCATTGGCGCGTTTAAAACAACATCATCAATACGTATTCACAAAAAAGGGTTAAAAATATTCCAATGGCAACGATCTTTTTATGATCATATCATTAGAAATGAAAAATCTTTTTATTATATTTGTCAATATATTAAAAATAATTCCATAAATTGGAGTGAGGATAGAAACAATTGTAAAAAATAATAAAAAATACTAATATTGTTATCCAATGAACAGCGCGGAATTATTTATCAAATGTTTGGAGAGTGAAGGTGTTAAATACATCTTTGGCGTTCCTGGTGAGGAAAATTTGCAACTGCTTCAGGCGATAAAAAATTCTTCAATCGAATTTATTGTTACTCGGCATGAGCAGGCAGCTGGATTTATGGCAGCCACCATTGGAAGATTAACTGGAATTCCAGGCGTTTGCTTATCTACCTTGGGTCCGGGAGCAACGAACCTGGTGACAAGCGCTGCTTATGCCCAACTTGGGGGCATGCCAGCCTTATTTATCACCGGCCAAAAACCAATTAAGAAAAGCAAACAGGGGAATTTCCAAATCATCAACACGGTAGAAATGTTTAAGCCAATTACAAAATCGACCAAACAGATTATTAATGGAGAAATGATCCCAATGATGGTTCGAGAAGCGTTTCGATTGGCAAAGGTTGAACGACCGGGAGCCGTCCATCTAGAATTTCCTGAAGATGTAGCTGAAGAAATTGTAATAGGGACTCCAATAACAAACAATCATACACGCCGCCCGATCGCTGAAGAAAAAGCTATTAAACAAGCAGTTGAACTAATAGAAAAATCAAAACATCCACTTGTTTTGATTGGCGCCGGCGCCAACAGAAAAAGAACTTCACAAGTTTTAACCGAACTTATTGAAAAAACAGGTATTCCTTTTTTTACAACTCAGATGGGTAAAGGAGTAGTGACGGAAAAACATCCACAATATTTAGGAACGGCAGCATTATCCGAAAACGATTACATTCATTGCGCCATAAACAAAGCCGATCTTATTATTAATATTGGTCACGACACAATCGAAAAACCACCTTTTATTATGGATGTAAACGATAAAAGGAGTGTGATTCATATTAATTTTTTTCCGGCGATCGTTGATCAAATATATTTTCCTCAGCTTGAAGTGATTGGAGATATTGCTAATACCGTTTTTCAGATTGGAAATTTAATAAATAAACAAAAAACTTGGGATTTTTCGTATTTTTATAAAATGCAAAAATATCTAAATTCTCATTTTCAGTTAATTACAAAAAAAGAGCGCTTTCCATATTCTCCTCAACAAATTGTAAAAATCATAAGACAAAATATGACCAAAGACGATATTGTTACTTTAGATAATGGTATGTACAAAATCTGGTTTGCCCGAAACTATCATACTTTAAAACAAAATACCTTACTTTTGGACAATGCTCTCGCTAGTATGGGTGCGGGACTACCATCAGCAATAGCGGCTAAAATTGTTTTTCCGGAAAAAAAAGTCATCGCAATCTGTGGTGACGGGGGATTTCTAATGAATTCGCAAGAGTTGGAAACGGCCAATAGATTGAAATTGAATTTGACAATAATTATTTTGCGGGATAACGGTTTCGGCATGATTAAATGGAAACAGAAATCAATGGGCCTAGATGATTATGCTTTAAGTTTTGGCAATCCTGATTTTGTTTCTTTGGCAAAATCTTACGGGGCTAACGGTTATCAAGTCGAAAAAAGCGGCGACTTGGAAAAATGTCTGAAAACAATTTCCAGTAAAAGAGGCATACATTTAATTGACGTACCAATAGATTATTCAGATGACTATAGAATTTTAGTCAAAGAATTACAGGAAAAAACCTGTTTATTATGAAAAAAATATTTTCCATTAATCCGGCCACAGAAGAAGTATTAGCTGAATCTCCGTTATTAACTAAGGATCAGTTAGAGAAAAAAATTTATTTAAGTCATGATGCTTTTAAAAAATGGAGAAAAGTTTCCTTTTCCGAAAAAAAAGTTTTGATGAAAAGAGTAGGAAAAATATTACTGAAAGATAAAGAAAAATTTGCGAGAATGATAACTCTAGAAATGGGAAAAACTATCAGAGAAAGTCTGGCGGAAGTGGAAAAATGTGCAACATTATGTGAATTTCTTGCAGGTAGTGCAGAGGCTATTCTAAAAACTGAAATAATAAAAACGGAAGCAAAAGAATCATATATCCGTTTTGAACCTTTGGGAATTATATTTGCGATCATGCCATGGAATTATCCATTTTGGCAAGTTTTTCGTGCGGTAATCCCGGCTTTAATGGTCGGGAACACGATGTTACTCAAACATGCCTCAAACGTTCCTCGAACTTCGCAACTAATTGAAAAAATATTTATTGATGCGGGTTTTCCAACAGGCGTTTTTCAAAATTTATTAATTGATTCTACTATGACGAGCCAAGTCATTAATCACCCTCATGTTCGTGGGATAACACTGACCGGTAGTGAGAAGGCAGGATCGACCGTTGCCTCAATGGCGGGGAGGGCGATCAAAAAATCAATATTAGAATTGGGAGGGAGTGATCCATTTATAGTTCTTGACGATGCTGATGTTAAAAAAGCGGCCTTAATTGCTACTTCAGCCCGACTAAATGTTACCGGCCAGGTTTGTATTGCTGCTAAACGCTTTATTGTTAATAAAAAAATTGCACCTCAATTTATTCAAGAACTAACAAAGCATTTCTCATCAAAAAAGACTGGAAATCCGTTATCAAAAAACACTGATGTTGGGCCTCTTTCTGGTAAAAAGATTCTTGAGACAATCGAAAATCAAGTAAATATTTCGGTAAAAATGGGAGCAAAAATTATCATTGGAGGAAAAAGAATTTTCGGCAAAGGGTATTTTTATCCACCAACAATTATGACTAACGTGACAAAAAAAATGCCGTTATATTTTGAAGAGACTTTTGGACCCGTAGCAACTATTTTTGTAGTTAACAATGATATTGAGGCGATTAAAATTGCCAATGATACAAAATTTGGATTAGGTGCGTCTGTTTGGACAAAGAATTTAGAAAGAGCTAAACGATTTATTGAAGAATTGGAGTCAGGATCAGTATTTGTTAATACTAAAGTTACTTCAAATATTCGTCTTCCGTTTGGGGGAATCAAAATGTCAGGTTATGGAAGAGAACTATCTTCCTATGGTCTTAAAGAATTTGTTAATATTAAAACTGTAGTCTTAGAAGACTAGTTTAGTTGAATATTTTTTTACTAGTTTTTAATTTTCTTTTTTTCAAAAATAATAGATAAATAATCAAGACATAACCTCCCATTATTGCAAACTTCGAAAAACTGAATTCTCTATCAAGACCGAAAAAACTTTTCATCATATGTCCAATAAGACTGCTTTTATTAGGTAAAAAATTAAGAGGAAAAGATAAAATTTTAGAAAGATGAATATTAAAACCATGTTCTAATAATTTGGTTGTTCCATTTTGAACAAGGGATGCGCCTAAAACTATTATCATGTATTCAGTGAATTTAAATACTTTTCCGACGGAAAATTTTAAATAGGCAAAAAAAGTCGTAACTCCAAGAATAGAAGCGAATACAAAACCCAACATTAAACCAATGAAATTTTGGATAAAAATAGAAAAGAGGGAAGTGCTAGCTGTAAATAAGGCAATTTCAAATCCCTCCCTAATGACTAAAAAGACAATTGTTGAAAATAATGAAAAATCAAAAACTCTTTCCTGTAATTTTTGCTGAACTTTAATTAAGGTCCCGGTGCGGCTACGATTAATCACATCATGTAAAGAAAAAACCACATAAGCAATAAATAAACCGGAGAAAATCATCAGATAACTTTCCAGCAGCTCGGCATTTTTTTCGGTCAAAATTCCATGAACCTGATTACCAAACAGATAGGTAGCAGTTGCAAGCAAGAGAGAAAAGACAATTCCAATTAGAGTCGCCAGTCCAATTTCAAACTCTTTTTTCAGGTTTAATTTTCTTGAAATACCTAGGAAAACACCAACAATCAAAAACGCTTCTAAAAATTCCCTAAAGGCAATCACAGCGGTTGTTAACATATTATGAACTAATACTTAATGAGTAATAGTAATATTATAATGTAAAAAATTATTTTATCAACGTTTCTTTTTTTGCTTTACTCATCTTTTTGATTTCAAACTCCCTTTTTAGCGTTTCATTAATTGTTTTATATTTTTCAAAATAAACTAATTTTACTGGTCTTCGGGAACGGGTATATTTTGATTTTGAGGCATCACTATTATGTTCTTCGATTCGTCTTTCCAGATCTTTTGTCTGTCCGCAATATAAAGTGTTATCAGAACAACGGAGAAGATAGAGGTAGTACATATAAATAAATTAGTTTATTATTTTTACTAAGGTAAATGAGGTAAGAAATAGAATAATAAAGCCACTAACAAACCAGCTCAAAAGAAGTTGAAAAGGTAAGTTAAAGAGAATATAAACGGGAAGAGTGAAAAAAATAAATGAAGTTCCGATCATCAGGTCGGCAAAAAATGTTACCCGATGCCAAAATTGTTTTGGTAAAAGATTTCTTATGTAGTAATAAACGAGTCCGATTGAGAGCCCGTTGGCAAAAGTAAAGGTAGTTGACTTAATTATAAAACTTGTTGGGGGAGGGCCGGCATTGGGCATCATTGATTGGCTCCAAACACCAAAATATTGAGGCATTAAGTAATATTTCATTGTCAAAATTACTTCGATTTGACGAATAATAGTAGCAAAAAAAAGATAGATCAACCCACAGAAAAAGAGCTTTCCCCATTTTATTGTTCTAATCCACTTAATTGTGAGTTTTGGCCATTCCGGTGTGACTAGCATTGTTTATAAATAGAATATCATATTTTCGTAAAAATTATATATTTAATATATGAAAAAGTTATTTATTTTAATTTTAATTGGAATTGTAATTGGAATTTCTTCAAAAATAATTATTTTCAATAAAAATAATCTAATAAAAGATTTACAGAAAAAAACAATTAATTCTGTTTCGTCTTCGATTAGCATAGATTATCTAAGATCATTAAATATATCTTCAGAAAAAGTAAAAATTGAGGAAGAATTATTTGAGGATAGCAATTACAAAAGATATATTGCTAGTTATTTAAGCGAAGGTAATAAAGTCTATGGTTTATTAACGGTGCCAACGGATAAAGAATCAACTAATGGTTTCCCCGCAATTATTTTTAATCATGGATATATTCCACCATCCCAATATCAAACAACCGAAGGATATATTTCTTACGTTGACTACTTGGCCAGAAATGGTTTTATTGTCTTTAAAATAGATTTTCGTGGAAATGGTAGGTCAGAGGGAGATCCCTCCGGCTCATATTTTTCTTCTGCTTACACAATAGATATTATTAGCGCGTTAAGAAGTTTACAAAAATTTGACAAAGTTGATCCGAAAAGAATTGGTATATGGGGCCACAGTATGGCAGGAAACGCAGTACTCCGAGCAATGCTTGTTTCAAACGAATTTAAAGCAGGAGTTATTTGGTCAGGAGCAGTATATAGTTATGAAGATTTTGTTAAATATGGAATTAACGACAGCAGTTATACCCATAGGCCAGATATAAATAAAACAGGTACTGAACAAAAAAATCGTGAAACCTCTCCAGAAATACAAAAAATCAGATCGAATCAAAAGAGCATTAATTTTGATAATGAATTTTGGACATCTATTTCTTTAACTAAGAATATTAAATATTTATCCGCTCCTATACAAATAAATCATTCCACAAGCGACCCCGTCGTTAATATTGGTTATTCCAGAGATTTGGCAAAAGTTTTAAAGAATAATTTAAAATTTTACGAGTTTTATGAATATGATGGTGGGGGACATAATATCAACTCTCCCTATTTTGAGCAGGCCATGGAAAAAACCGTTGATTTTTTCAAAAAAAACTTATAACTTCGATATTATTCTGTTAAGTATTAGAATATTTATTCTAATATCATTACCTCGCCATCTTTATATGCTTTAAACAATATTTTATTGTCTATACAATATTGGATTTCTTTATCGGTACTTTTAGATTCTGGATGATTGGAATGATAATGGGGCTGAAATACAAAATCAAGAATATTTAACCCCTCCCAAACCTGTTCTTTTATTTGTTTGTACGGAAAATCCATCGCATTGTCCGTGATCGCATATGGTTTTAAATTAGGAGTTATAACACATACACCAGCGCTGTAACCAATATATAAAAAATCATTTCTGTCAGACATTTCATGAATAATTTTATCCAAACCGCTCAATCTCATTGCTTGTCGAAGAACAAAAGTATTACCGCCACTAACATAGAGACCGCCTAAACAAGCCAGTTTTGTTTTTAATTCATTTTCTTTTTCAAAATAATTTTTCAGATCAAGCATTTCAACTTTTGCTCCATATTGACCAAGGTCTTTTATATCTTTTTCACAATGTTGTTTAACATCCATTTGATCCGCACC
Organism: Patescibacteria group bacterium; assembly: GCA_038061735.1. Taxonomy (GTDB): domain Bacteria; phylum Patescibacteriota; class Microgenomatia; order UBA1406; family GWC2-37-13; genus GWC2-37-13. Next base: position 2,691 of record JBBTYO010000037.1, on the reverse strand, counting down.
GGTGTAATCAAGAGCATTTGGAATATATCCAAATTTTTCGTTAGTTTCCTTAATTAATTCTTTAAGTTTTTCGGTTTCATTCCCTAATTTATAAGAGGAAAGATAGTATTTCATAACTTATCCGTGTTTTAGTTTAAGGTAAAGGATAAAAAGATTTAATATTAAAAAAATTCCGTTAGTAATAATGACAGCCATTTGATTGGTAATAAATCCAAATATAACCCAAAGGATGATCCCAATAATTTGGATAATATACATAGGAAGAGAAATGTCTTTAGTACTTTTAGTTTGAATGATCTTAAGAATCTGTGGCAGTGAAGCAATAATCACCAGCCCGCCGGCAGATAGTCCCAATAATTGAATTAACATGCTTTTTGTCATTATATATCAATTTTGGGAAGAATACTCTTATTTTTTTTGTTGCGAACCGTGGACGAAGTTAGAACCTATTTTATCAATTCACAGTATTTATTTATTGAAGAAAAATTAACTCCGTAATTCGAAACATCAAACTCTAATTTCCCCAGATTTGAAGGAATTAGGCAGTGGTTAACCAACTTTCCGTCCCAATTAGGATTTTCTATTTCACCACCCCAATTCATTTGACATTTACCATTTAACATTCCAATTAGTTCTAAATGTGTAGATCCAAATCCAACATATTCAACATCTTTACATTGCTTACAGTTCTCGAAATCTATTGAAACTTTGTCGCCAATTTTTTCTAAACACCTTGTGATACTATCATCTTGAACCCTTTCCAAATTATTGACTGAAATGTTTTCTTTCTTTGTTCTGTAATAATAGACACTAACTATTCCAACGAGAACCATTATGATGATAACTAAGATAAGCGTAAAACCCTTTCGTCTCATGGTTTAATTTATCACATGGTGAATATTATTACAACATTTTAAAGCTAGTTGAGCAGGCCGGTCAGGGCCCGTTTGATCCTTATAATTTAATAAGGATATTTTAACATCTCCAAGCTGAATTATTTATTACGGAGTAAGCGCTTCAGGATTGAATGCTCTTATCAATGAACACGATCTTTCACAGATCACATTTTTTTCTCCTGAATTAAGATGCCATGAGGATATTCCACTATCAGTTCCAGTCGAAATTCCATCATAAGATATAAGCCAATTACCGTCGGAGCTGACATTAAAATAATCATCAATATTAGAAAGAGAAAGTCCTGGAAATGAAGTCATCTCTGATGTCTGACCAATTTTTCGATAGGTCATATTCAGTGGGTCTATTTCAAGAAAACGAATCGAATTTGGGGGTGTTGCTTTTTCCTGGAGGGCTATAAGAATTGTTTTTTTTACCGGTCGCACCTGAACATTTTTTACTATCCACCCATCATTTTTTATTTCATGAATCTTTGTTTCAAGACCAGATTTTTTGTCATAAAAATGAAGAATCCAGTTTCCTTTTGGTTTCATTGCTTCATCAACAATTTTTTTTATTTCTGATTCCGATTTTGTGTCATTCATTCTTTTTATTAATTCAGGATCTTGAGAAAAATCTTGCATATTGGGAAGATATGGGGATTCCAGACTTATCAAATCATTACCGATCAACCCAACTACCCTACCCTTAACAGAACCAGGAAACCTGACCCCATCGATCAAAAGTGATTTAAGTGTTGCTGGTCCCGAGCTTACATTCTCCGTCACTGTCAGTGACGTATTTTGAAGAACATAGCCCTTTTCTCTAGCCTGTTCTGAAATTGTTCCATTGGTATCTATTATAAATTCCTTTGGTGACGGTTTTGATAGATCTTCACGATAAAACACCAAATGAGAATCATTAAGCCATCTATTATTTAACCAAAAAGTTGTAGAAAATCCACCATATTTACTATCTAAATTATCCTGGAAAGTGTAGATTTTTTTTGAAATTTTGCTAATAGAATCAAATAAAAAAAAAGGCTCTGGTTCACCAGATGCACGAATAGTAAGAATTGGCAAATAGATGCCATTTGGAGACCATTGACCAAGATCGTACATACTATTTATTAGCGATGGTAATTGAGGGTCAGAAGGGAGGAACGTTCTTTTATTCAAATCATAAAACTTTACTTCACTCTCAGAGCTGTTAGCACTACTTGAAGAGTTTTTGTTTTGAATAAATGCCAAAAGCTCTGATTTGTCATTCGGAACTTTTTGCGTAGATTGTTCAATATTTATTGATGACGGAGATTGTTTATTAGCCGCATTGGATTTAATCTTTGAGTCATTTTTGTATTTCATCACTCCAGCAAAAATACCTCCCGATACAATTAAACAAATGATGGCAATAATAAAGAAAGTTAAAAAATGTTTTTTAGAATTGACTTTATTATTCACGACTGGTGGAAGGGATGTAAAATACGGATTAATTATCGAAGCTTGCCAGCCATTATTAAGAAGTGTTTGCTTAATCTGGTCATCTGTATTTCCCAAAGATCTTGCCTTGTTAATATACTCAGTAATTTTATCCACAATTTCATTATACATTCAAAATATATTACAAATAGTCTGATTAATTATTAACTGAGATCGTAAAAAATAGAAAATAAAATAGTTATGTTGGAGATATATTTTTACACTCTGTTGGGGGAACCGTAACAAAATCGGTTGGTAAAATAGTAACTTCTACTTGTAATGATAACATGAAATAGGTATAGATGGGGCATATGAAAAA
>JBBTYO010000036.1:0-12162 GCA_038061735.1 Patescibacteria group bacterium | reverse complement strand
CATCTTGCATTAGAAACAGGTTTCATTTCATGCTCATCTTGCATTGGATAAGACTGGTTATTGAAATATATTCATAAGGTTGTTATGATAAGATTTATGAGCCAAAATATTGTTTCCTGCTCGCTCCTGCAATCGCGATTGATCAAACTCCAAACCCCTTTTATCATCGGAATTACCGGTGATTCGGGCAGCGGCAAAACAGTATTTTCCGATGGCATTCGACGAATTTTAGGACCAGACATAATTCACACAATTACCATGGACGGTTATCATAAGGAAAACAGGGAACAGCGTGCATTAAGCGGAAGACTACCGCTTGATCCGGAGGCAAATAAACTTGAACTTCTGCAAAAACATCTCCGTTTGCTCAAAAATAATGAATCAGCGGAAATTCTCCAGTACAACCATATTACCGGGGATTTTGATCTTCCAAAAAAGGTGAAACCAGCCCCGATCATTATCGTCGAAGGCCTCCACGCGCTCTATCCGGAATTTTTGGATCTGCTCGATCTTAAAATTTTTGTCGATCCCTGCCGCGAGATCAAATGGAAATGGAAGTTTGCCCGTGATATGGCCAAACGTGGCCATCGAGCGGAAAAATTGGAAAAAGAAATGCTTGCCCGTGAGGCAGCTTATAAACGTTGGATCGATTTTCAAAAAATTAATTCTGATATTGTTATTAAGATCTTTAATACTCGAATGCAGCAATTTGCCCGGTATGATTTTAATAATCCGTTGCCGCAAGAATTTTACAAAGTCGAGCTTATTATGAAACCTTCTCCCGTTCAACTGCCTTCGCTCAAATTTCCCTTTGATCTCTCCGATATTATGAGCATTGAGAAGCCGCCATTTTTGTTTGCCGCAACTTCATGCCGTTATTGGGCACAGTCGGTCGTCGATATCCATATAGACGGTGCATTCTCTCAGGATAGTATTTCTGAACTTGAAGCTCGCATTACCGATTGCACGGCCATCAAAATTGACCATCAAACGATTCCTAAGAAGCAAAAAGATAGTATGCTTTCGTCGACCGAGCTAACTCAACTGCTTGTGGCCTGGCGATTCTTGGAGGCGGTCAATTACCAGCTGATTCAGAAGGAAAAAAACAGAAAGAAGGCTACTTAATAAACAATCTTTGGTTCGGTTCCCCAAAGGGCAACTGCTTTAGCTAGGGCGCTGTTTGGATTTTTAGAAACAAATTCTTTTACGGTTAATCCGGAATATACGGCGTTCCTTGCTTCCAAGGCCGCCTCCACCCCACGTTCTCCTCCTTCGGGATGTCCAAGCACTCCTCCGCCAAGTTGGATATAACAATCCGGGGTCATTTTTGCGATTACCACATCCATTACCCCCGGATGTAGCCCGCCTGATGCTACCGGCCAAACATTTTTCATGCCGAACCAGTTCTGCCCAAGGGTATGAAATTTTTTATTTGGTTGAACCTTATCTTTTGTGAGAATACTGCCTATTTCCTCTGCTTCCCCGTAGTCTTCCATCTTGGATTTGGGAGAACCCGAGTGCATACTATCAACCCCTAGCATTCTAAAGATCTTTGCGAGGATAAACATCGAGACGCTAAATCCGTTTATATCACCCTTTCCGCTGATGCCAATACCGCTTTCACGCGTTATAAAGGCGTGCATCGCCCGATGGGCATGGATGATCAGGCCTGGATTTTTTAAACGCATAGTGTGGACCGCTCCAACACCTGAAGCCACCACATCGATCATCACACATCGTCCGCCATACGACTTGATTATATCGGCACGTTTCATCATGATGTCAAAATTGGAATGGGTGATGTTGCATAGATATAATTTTCTAAACCCGGTTTGTTTTTCTGCTTTCCGTTGTGTCTCAAGCACCAATTTTGCCCGATCTTCAAATTTATTGAATGACAGACTGGTTAAATTTTCATCATCTTTGATAAAGTCAAAGCTCCCATCTCCGGCTGTCCAGAGGCGGCGTGCCAACACGGCTTGTTCTTGGGCGGTTCGTCCGACCTTCGGTTTAGGAACGGTGCCAATGATCGGCATACTGCAATGCTTTTTATCTTGTTGCAGTAAATCACGTACACCGGCAATACCGTACCGCGGTCCGGGAAATGCCGTTACAATCGCTTTCGGAAAACGAATGTCCATCAGCCGCAAACCTTTGACCATTTTCATTCCACCGATATTACCGATCGGGCCTGCCAAAAATCCGGCCATGTTGTCATACTCAAATAAATCGGTTTTGTAGGCGACCTTGAACAGATGATTTTTTTTATCCATATCAAAGACGATCGCTTTGAATTCATCGGCCTTCTTGAGTCCCGAATCCGGTCTGTCTTCTACCTTAGTCCAGGTACCTGTAGACGATTCGGCGGCCACTGACGCGGCTCCCTTTAAAAACATCGAGGGATCTATGCCATCGGCAAGTTGCATTTTAAATTGGATAATAACGTAGTTTTCGTCTGGATTTTTTGGTTGCCACCCCGGAGGGGCGATGTAATCAAATTGCACGGCCATAGTGGGAGTATATACTATTAAAATCCAAGTGTCAAAATAAATTTATTTATAATATTTATTTTTTTCTAATTTGATAAAAAATTACTTTAAATTTAATTTCGTTTTGGTAATTCCATAAAGCAATGCATAGAGCGTTTCATTGATCGGAATTTTGAGACGGTGTTTTTGGGCTAGTTCCAAGACGTATCCGGTAAACGCTTCCAGTTCGATCGGTTTTCCTTTCTCGATGTCCTGTAAGGTGGAAGTTTTAAAAGGTCCTAATTTTTTTGCCAGCATAATAGATCCATTAATCGTTTCCTTTTCATTCAATATAATTCCTTCTTTCTTGGAAATGATGATTAATTCTTTCATCGTCCGTATACATAAATTACGAATTTCAGAATTATTTAAAATTTGATCTATTCGAAGTTTAGTGATGGCAGAAATAATATTAAACGTACAATTCACAATATATTTTTTCCATCTTTCCGTTTGAATTTGTCCGCTGATAGTGACATTAATACCGGTGCTTTTAAAAAAAGTAGCAAAATCTTTTAAGCGGACAGATATTTTTCCGTTATATTCGCCAACTTCTATCGCAGCAAAACCTACGTTTCTAAAATGTCCTGGACTTGGACTGCTATATCCGCCCTTAGTTAAAGCAGGAATAACATTTTCTTTACCCAAAACTTCTGCCAGTATGAGGTCATTATTAATTCCGTTTTGTTGGGTAATAACTAAAGTCTCATCTGTTATATAATTTTTTATTTGATTAATAACCGACTCGGTGTCATAAGATTTAACAGTAAATAATATGTAATCACAACCTTTTAACTGAGAAGAATCGTCGGTAAAAATTGCACTTTTAATGATAAATATTTTTTCTTTTGTTTCCAAAATCAGTCCCTTTGTTTTTAATGCATCCAGTGTTTTTCCCCTTGACAAAAAAACAACCTCAAAACCTGCTAATGATAATTTACCTCCAAAAAAACCTCCCACCGCTCCCGTCCCAACAATTCCAATTTTCATAAAAATATTATATCAGTTGCATTCTGGTAAAAGTGTTTAGTATCATGATTACATCATGATTAAGAAAGGATTTAGTTGGTTACTAATTCTTTTATCAGTCGTTGTCATCTCAGGCATTGGCGGGGGGGCATATTACCTCGGAACAAGATCATCTTCAAAGACAATTCCAGTTTCTCCAACAGAGACAAAAAGAACAAATACTTCGCCACAACCGTCGGTTAAAAAATTCCAAGACCCGCTTTTTTCCGGCAATGTAAAAAAAATTTATAAAGACCTTGGACTTTTCAAAATATCAGATATGGATAAAGAAAATGGGGTACCTGACTATATTGTTTACTACGAGGCGGGCATATTTACTCGCGGAGAATTTAAAGATTATACCCGTGTCTTGGCTATCAGACCTTCGGAAGGACCGGGCCCCAGTCTTCAGTTTATTTTGGCCACAACAGATTATAAATCTTTCTATTTAGATGACCCGGAGAATAAAGCGATCAATTATCCGGAAAGTGATTGGGATAGTCCTTACATGTACATTGATAAAAGTAAAATAGCAAAAACTGTGACACTTGATACCGAACATCCAAAAACAATCGGTCTAGAAAAACCATATGGACTGATAAAAGAGGGGAGTGTCCTAACCGAAAATAAAAAGACCGGACAAAAGGATAAATACGGAAATGACATCTATCTTGAAGAGCCAATTACTAAGTTTGACCAGTCACAATCTTTAACATCATCGGAAAAATCTCTCAAATTTTATTCCGGTTCAACCGACTGGGGTACTGGAGAAGGCTATAGTGATAAAGAAAAGAAAATGTTGGATATCCGAAAAAAATACTTAAGTTTAACAACCCTTGTTCATGTCCAAGACTCAGCCGGGCTTGCTTTTTCGTACATTCTTTCATCACAAAAAGATATCGACGATTATTTTAACAAGTTACCCGCCTACGAACAAGATTCGATCGCCCATAAAAAACAGGTCATACTTTTTAACGAAAAAAAATTAAAAGAATATCCAACCGCGCCGGAATACTTGACCCTTCCCGGAATGAAAACGACCAAAGCTTTGTTAGGACTGGCGAATGACTATTATAGTACTTATGAATCGGCTTTCCCCGGGGCTTGTGGTGGAACCCAAAGTACCTTTATTATTGATCTGCCGAAAGACGATGATCTAGTATCTATCTCGTCCTCGTCAGTCTATCCCCTTTATTTTCTAAAAGATAGTAAGCATCCCCTTTATGAACTGGCCTATCAAACCAAAACTGGCATTGACGATGAAACCTATAAGTCAGTCAATGACGGTAAATCTAAACCATCTTTTGAAGAATATGTGGCCAAACACCCGCTTCTTATTTTCAAAGATGTTTGGGGAAGGTGGGGGGTTGTAGGGGAGTTTGATATAAAACTGATGGGTGGCTGCGGCAAACCGGTTGTTTATCTATATCCGGAAAAAACAATCGACATCCACCTTTCTTTTACATCCCCCCTGACATTAAATACGCAAATTCCTTTTTACAATAATGGCTGGTTTGTACAAGCCGATCCGGACGGAAGGTTGCTAGATCTTCAACCACAGTATACTGACTGCGCAAAAATTGATAGTTCAAAATTTGGATCGGAATATGCCGTCAACGCTTGCAAAACAAATAACTATCCTTATATTTATTGGTCGGGAAAAAGTTTGCAAAATCCATATCCAAAAGTCGACGGAGGATGGATCATCGAAAAAAATAATTTGCAAAAATTTATGGATGAAAAATTAAAAGAGATCGGTCTTACAAAAAAAGAATCCGCTGATATGACCTCTTACTGGGTGCCGAAGATGATAGAAAAAAATACTCCTTATTATCAAATTAGTTTTTTGAAAACAAACCAGATGAATGAGTTTGTCCCAATGAATGTTAATCCCGTTCCGAATTCAGTTTTAAGAATATTTCTTGATTATAAAGCATTAAATACAAAGCCATCGGTAATTCCAAAACCTCAACAATTCAATAAATTTATCCGCAACGGATTTACACTAGTCGAGTGGGGTGGGCTGCAATAATTGTATTGTTAAAGAAATTGTCAATGTCATCAACCACTATTGAGTTATCTAAATCTTTTATAGCCTTTTCTGATATTTTTTCAATATCTTCTTGTACTCCAAGACTTGCCGCCTTTAATTTAATAAGGTCATTTAATTGATCCGAAACACTGATTTTTATTTGTGCCTGATTACCGTTCATAATACTAAATTAAACTTAATTAATACCCAAATTATACCCTTTTGTCCAGATTGTCAAACTTAATAATATTAGCACAAAGTTAAAATGTACGTTTTTTTTATATCGCTTCTGCGTCATCCCCGTGAAGACGGGGATCCAGTCTATAATTACATTATCCTTCGCTACCTCTTTCACATCCAAAAAGCATCGGGGGGACAAGCCAGCGGTTTCTGGTCTCTCCCTTTTCCATCTTTGTTGGGAGGGTATTTTTTTTAATCCACTTTTTATCAAAAATGATAATTTGTGCCGTCGGTAGTATAATATTTCCGTATGAAGAACGAGAATTTTCCAGATTTTATTTATATAGATACAAACTCGCTATATTCTTTGTCCACCGGAAAATCTAGTGTTACTGACTTTCTGGAATTAAAAAAATTTTGTGATGATTACAAAATCTCAATTGCTATACCGTTTATAGTTTTTTCCGAATGGTTTAAATTACTTAAAGATAAACTAGTAAGTCAAAAAAGTAAGATAACAGAAAGTTTGAATTGGATTAATCAACAACTAGATTTGAATTTATCTAATCCACAGCTACCCAAAAATACTGAAGCCGTTTTATTTAAGAAAATACAAAAAATATTAACCGAGATGGGAATAATAGTTATTAAAAATACTGATAAATATTCTTTAGAAAAAATTTTAGGATTTGCTGTAAATAAAATTAAACCTTTCGAGCAAAATGATAAAGGACTTAGAGATTCTATAATTTTATTAACAATAATAGATCATCTAAATTCTAATAATCATAAAAAAGCAATTTTAATTACAAACGATGATGTTTTTTATAGCGACGGAATTGAGGAACATGCAAATAAAAATAATGTGAAGGTAAGTTTTTATAGAACATATAGGAATACATTTGAAGATTTACAAAAAGTATTGAAAGTTAAAGTAAATGAATTTGTAAAAAAACATTCCGAAAAAATTATTAATTATTTAATAGAAAATTCAAACTTTATTTATAAATATATTGTGAAAAATGCAAAAGTAAGTGAGGATTTTTTGAAAGGTAATTCATTTTTACAAATTGAAGATAATAAACTTTTTGGAGACATTTCAAAAATAAATAGCATTAAACCACTAAAAATATCAAGTGCGTATCCAAGTTTACTTAGAAAAAGAGAGAATTTACCAGAAAATTATGAATATATAACCTTTACAGTAGAAACAGAATTCAATTTAATATACAGGCCATTTTTACCTTGGAATAAACCTACTTTTTCTCTTTCTAATCCAAAAGAATTCGAAAATTTAAAATCAACGTATGCTTCTTATTATGGTAACCCAATTGAAACAACGATTAAAAGAGATATAAGCGTAGAAGCTAAGCTTGAGCGAAAAGGAAATCATTACAATAAAATTATATTTATTAGAGTTCTTTCTTTTTAAATTATTTTTTTATTTTTAGAGCGGACGAATTATGACGTCGTTGAGAAATTTGTTTTTGAAGTCGGATTTTTGACCAATCTTTGACTTGCCATCAGACACAAACCTTGCAGACAAAGGTTTTTTGTATTTATTTGATAAACCTTGAACGAGTTTAAGAACATTTAAAATGTTATCCGGTTTTTCATCAATCCCAATTGGATAAGTATCAATACCAAGACCACTATGTAAAGATAAATAGATATTTCTTTCGATAGTAAAATTACCTTTTTCGTATTCGTCCGACAGCTCAAAATCTTCAAGAGCTGGAAACATAAGGCCACATAAACCAATTGGTTTAGGATTTTCTTTTTTTATAAACTTTGTAGTTTGAATATAGATATCAGACATGGCCGAACGACTAAAATCACCCGTAAGTTTTTTAACAAAATTTACAAAACTGCTTTTACCGTTATTTAACGGGGCAACAGAGGAATCAATCCCTAAAAATTCTTGATTATCTGCTAATAATTCATTTATTTCTAACCAAGTTTCCTTCATTTTATTTAACCATTCATCCAAATTATTACAGCCTTCTGCCAAATCGGTTGGTTGAAGACCAACAGAAAAACCATCTTTTTCAAAATTTGCGGATGGAAAAAATGGACTTGAAGAAGGATTATTAAATACAAAGGTGAAATTAAAAGTTTTTGCTGGATATTTATTTATGATGTTAAATAACAACTCAACATGATCAGTGTTAATCTCGAAGTTGGTTAAATCAAGATTAAAAGCAATATTATTCGAACTTAATAATTTGTCAAAATTATTTTTTATAATTTCAAAAGACAACGATCCTGCGCTTAAATAACAATCTTTTTGAGAAAATTGCTTATCTAAAATCAATGTCTTTTTTAAGTCAGGACAGACTAACCTTTTTGTTTGAACTTGAAATTGTTTACTTTCAAAAAGACTTTTTAAAGCATCAAGTTTGCTTAAAGATTTTTCATCAGGACTTTTACTAAAGAAGCATATTGATCGAATTATTTTGTTATTTGAGTTCATTGAATAATGATAGCAAATTATAAAAAAATTAAGACTTTATATAAGTTAATGAACTTTGTTATAATTAATCACTATGAAAAATGACAGCACTTCAGTAAACGTTGTAAATATTAAACAAAAATTATCTCTCTTTTCTGAATATTGGAATCCTAAGATTATTGGAGAGCTTAATGATCATAAAGTACAGGCAGTCAAATTAAAAGGTCCTTTTGAATGGCATCACCATGAAAATGAAGATGAATTATTTTTAGTTATCAAAGGTCGTCTAATTATTCACTTTCGAGATAGAGACGTAAATATCAATGAGGGAGAATTTGTGATTATTCCTCACCTTCTCGAACATAAACCGGAAGCATTGGAGGAAGTTGAAATTCTATTGATAGAACCAAAATCAGCCTTAAATACTGGAAATGTAAAATCTGACAAAACAGTTGCAAATCAAGAAAAATTATAAAAATTTTTGAGCTTAAAAAACTTCAGCAACGAACTTTGCTCTAGGGTAATAAATACTTTTTGATATACTAACAAGATGAATTTGCTAATTATTTTACTCATAACAGCGTCTTATTTTTTTGGAGCAAAAGCAATATTAGAAAATAAATATTTTCCAAATATTTATAGTAGAATCATCTGGTTGTTACTGTCAATCAACGGTTTGGTCAGTGTCATTCTTCTAAAGAATAACTTATCAGTAATTTTATATGCTATCTTAGGATTTCTTGGTAGTTTCTTAATTTTTATACTAAGTCTAAAGAAATCTAAAAAAATATTTGGCCCGGTTGAATTTATATCAACTATTTTTTTATTTGTAAGTTTAGGTTTTTGGATTTTTACAAAGCTTCCATTTTTAAATCTTTCTATTGGATTAATTATTAGTTTTATCGGTGGAATACCAACATTTGTTCAGGTAATTAAAAATCCAAATGATGAAGATATTTTATTTTGGTTATTTTTTGCTTTAGGCTCTTTTATTACATTACTAGATTCAGATCGATCTAATATTTCAGGTTATCTATTTCCATTATATTTTTTGATAACTAATAGTGCCGTGACCTTACTTTGCTTACGTCGATATCTAAGAAAATAATAATTAGAATAACTTATGTTGTTGTAATTATTTTTTCACTTCCGTTTCTGTTCTAATTTTTGCTTTTAATTGGTGTAACTTATCATACCCACTTTCCATCGCTTCTTCAAATAGATTATTCATTCCAACTTTATTCAAAGAATTTATGATAACTTCGGTGACTCCACCTTTGGTCGCCACAGATTCTATTAATTTAGAGGGGCTTAAATTGTTCTCATTAAGATAATTAGTTGTTCCCTCAAATACTTTTAAAGCAATGTTAATAGATTCTTTTTGGGGAAAACCCTGATTTTCCGCATAGCTTGATATAATGTTCATAAAATAAGCCGATATTGCTGGACCACATCCGGTTACTAAAGTTAAGATATCCAAACCTTCTTCCTTTTTGACCATAATAACTTTTCCTAACAAAGAAACTAATTTAATAATAATATTTTTTTCTGAATTAGAAATATTATTGTTAGCAAAAAATCCAATAACCCCTTTATTTTCTGATATAGGAATATTTGGCATCAACCGAATTATTTTTTGACTTACATTTGAATAACTAAGTAACATTTCTAAACTAACTCCCGCCGCGACTGACAATATTATTTTATTTTTAATAACAGGTTTTATTTCTTTCAAAACTTCTTTTACCAAAAATGGCTTGATAGCAATAAAGACATAGTCTGACTTTTTTGCTATAGCAATATTATTTAATTTATTGGAAATAAAAATATTTGATTTTTTTATTTTTCCACTGTTAATCAAACCTTTAATTATTGCTTGTCCAATATGACCAGCACCAATAACGGCAATTTTTTTATTCTCTAATATGACCTTTTCCATAGACGATCCATTTATAAATTGATAATTCCTTAAGTCCAACTGGTCCACGGACATGAAGTTTGCCAGTCGCAATTCCCATCTCCGAACCAAGACCAAAAACATATCCGTCGTGTAGACGAGTTGAGGAGTTAACAAAAATTGTTGCCGAATCAATCGATTGACAAAATATATCAATAGCATTTTTATCTTGAGCGATGATTCCTTCAGAATGTTTTTTACTGTAAGTATTAATAAAGTCGATAGCTTCATTCAAAGAATCAACAATTTTGATTGACACTTTCATTCCTAAAAATTCTTGATTCCATTTACCATTAATTATTTCTACTTTATTTTTCTTAAAACTTTTAATAATTATTGGTAATAATTTGTCTTTCAAATCTTTATGGATGATAACTGTGTCCAAAGAATTACAAGCTGAAGGCTTAGTAATTTTTGCGTTGATTAATATTTTTTCAACTATTGATAGATCAGCACTTTTATCGATATAGATCCTAGCTCCGCCTGACGAATGAGCTAATACCGGAATCGAGGAATTATTTTGAATACTTTTAACCATTTCATATCCGCCACGAGCAATGATCAAATCTATCATGTCATTTCTTTTCAATAATTTTCTGACACTGGATTTGTTTTTTGATTGAATAAAATAAATTGCTTCCTCTGGAAGACCGGATTTAGTCAAAGATTTTTTTATACATTCATATAAAATCAAGTTCGTTTCCAATGCTTCTGATCCGCCTTTTAAAACTGCAACGTTTCCAGACTTTATACAAAGACAGGCAACATCAATCGTTACTTCAGGCCTCGCTTCATAAATAATTAAAATCGTGCCAATCGATACCCTAACTTTGTGTATTTCCAGACCAGTATCATCAATTTTATTTTCGATAATTTCTCCAATTCCACTATCTAAAGTTCTGACTTGTTTGACTCTTTCTACAATCATTTTTAAATCAGTCTCTTCAAGTTTTAATCGTTGAATGAAAGCTGCTGATAATTTATTTCTCTTAGAATTTTGTAAATCTTTTTTATTAGCCGATAGAATTCTTTCTTTATTTATTAATAACTCATCCGCTAAATTTGTCAAAAAAATATTTCTTTCCTTTTCTGATTTATTTGAAAGTTTTATAAAGGAATCTTTAATTGTTTTTAAATTTAGAGCATTTTTCATAGGATTGTTTTTAGTAAAATGTTTTTTAACTTACCATCAACTATTTTTGTCTCAATATTTTTTCTTTTCAGAAGTTCTATAACCTCTCGTTTTGCCTCACCACCACCAACTCCGTATTCTGATCCTTTCATAGTCGAGAGCATAATAAATTTTTTTGCATTTAATAAACTTGTAATTTCAGCTCCTAAAAAATCATTACCGGAAAAACTATTTAAATCAACAACATCGTTTTCATTAATTAAGGGAATGAATCCAGCATGAAGATAATATTTCAAAATATCAGTTATATCTTTTGAGTTTAAATCTTTCTTTGTTAGTAAAACTTGAGCCACTTGTAAATTTTTATCTTTAAAAATCATATTAAAATATGAGATTAAAATTGCTTGACCGATTCCGGCCGCCACTCGCTTTTTTATTAAGTTCTGATTATTGATGTCAATAAAATTAGAACCCAAACCAACGGCACCAGAAATAACCAAAACCAAATCAAGACCTGCTTCTTTTAAAGAAACTATTTGACTGGCAATATGACCCACTCTATACTCATCAAGTTTATTTCGCTCAGTTAATAAGACACTGCTTCCGATTTTCACAACAAATATTTTTTTCATATATTTTTTTTCCATTAAAAAACCCTCGCCACTATCATCTATTACAAATAAATAGATTGATAAGGACGAGGGTTCACATCTCGTGGTACCACCTTACTTTGAGATCTCTTTAGGTTTATTTGTACGGTGTCCTTCCGTCGTACTCATCGTACGCAGCGTCCTCCTGAGTTAACCGAAGGATTGTTTGGGACACTGTCCCAATATTGTCAGTTGTAAATGATATTTCAGGTTGAAACAAAAA
>JBBTYO010000035.1:0-19407 GCA_038061735.1 Patescibacteria group bacterium | reverse complement strand
GGACTTCATTATAAATGTTTTTTGTTATTTCTTCAATTCCTTTATTTCCGTCGATATTAATCCACTTTCCCCAAACCTGTTTTTCAACCAGCATTTTATATTGTTTTGCCGTTTTTCTGATAAAATCAAAGTCTTTTTCTCGAAAATTTTTTTCCTTATCCTCGCCGTGTTTTCGTTTAATTGCTATGTCTGGATCAACGTTGAGATAAAAAATAACATCAGGAATTTCTATTTGAAAATTTTTTGCAAAATCGAGAGCCATCTTCATATCTATTCCTTCAAGGGTTTGGTAGCATAGAGTGGTTGAAAAATAGCGGTCAGCAATCAATATTTCATTTTTTCTGCGGTCAGCGATCATTTTCTTGTCCATGATAAATTGCATGGTGTACAGAAGAAATTGTTGTTGAGCCGTTAAATTCTTATTTTCGTAAAGAAATTCCCTGATTATTTTTCCAACATTTCTTTCATAATCGGGGTATTTGATCAGGGTAGGGACAGGTCTAGACCTGTCCGTACGATTGTCATTAATCATTTTTATCAAATTTTTTCCCTGCGTCTCGCATCCAGCCCCATCAATTCCTTCGATGACGATGAACATAAAAATATTATAACATTAAAAATTAAAGTTTTAATGAAAGAGCTACTAAGTTATATGTTGACTTTATAGTTCCAATAGATTATATTGAATTAATGCCTAAATTAATTCCAAAAGAAACAATAAAAAAAATTATATTATTAAGACAACGTGGGTATAGTTTGCCTGAAATTAAGAAAGAAGTTAAAGCGTCTCATGGAAGCGTTTTTCGTCATATTCAAGGAGTTAAGATATTACCTAAATATTGGAAAGAATGGCATGGAAAACAAGGTGGGAGTATCAAACGCATGAAACGTAACGAAAAATTAGCCGAAGAAAAAGCAAAAAAAGCCATTTTTTCATTATCAAATAAAGAAAAGATGATATTTCTATCAGCTCTATATTGGGGAGAAGGGAATAAAAAGGATTTTAACTTGATTAATTCCGACCCTGACCTAATAAAAGTTTTTATTAATGGATTGGCGAGCCTTTTTGATGTTAAAAAAGATGATTTAAAAATTAGTATAAGGATTTTTGAAGATTTAGATAAAAGCGAATGTTTAAAATTTTGGTCAACTATAACGGGTGTTCCCGTAAATAAATTTGTACGCGTAAATATATTAAAAGGAAAAAAGAAAGGGAAACTCAATCATGGTATGTGTAGGGTCAGAGTCAAAAAAGGCGGAGATTTGTTAAAATATGTATTAGCTTTAAAGAAAAGAGTAATTGAATTGTATTAGTCCCTGTAGTTCAACGGATAGAACTGGCGCGTCCTAAGCGTCTAATGGTGGTCCAATTCCGCCCGGGGACACAAAATTTTAAGTTGGTGGCTCTGCCCTTCCGAAGCTTGAGCGAAGGAAGCACACTAAGAAATATTAAAGCTTAAAAATCAAATATCAAAATTTACAAAAAAATCTTACGTAAAAACTTAACTTTATATTAATATAACAAGATAAATTCTTGACTTTAGTGTCCCTGCATTATATAATCTTTCCATGTCTGAAATACCACTAATAGGAATAGTACAATGGGCTGAGCCTGCAAGTTCTAGAATTATAAAAAATATACCGTATGTTGGTGGCTTGTTGAGGTTAACTCCATTAGGGGAAAAAAGTAGATCAAACTTAGCAAAATCAGCGAATAAAACAGCAGATGAAATCAATTGTTTTGCAATCTTAAATAATTCCTATAATATAAATCTAGCCAATGAAAACGCAGATGACGCAGAAATTATTGAAATTGCAAAAAAATATGGAGTTTGGCTTTGTAATTTTGCACAAACTACAAATTTTACTTCATTTCAAAATCAGCTCTCAGCGTTATATCCAAATCAACAATCATAAATCAAGGTATAAGAAATATATTTTTCTTCATATTATCCGTCCGTAAATCTTGCTAAAATCCTATAGTAAAATAGATGTACTTATTCCTATGTCTGAAGCCATTAAGAAGTTTAGTATGAAAAAGCATTCTCATTCAAAATAAAATCAAAATAGAGATATAATAAACTTAATGCCTTATACCAAACTTAAAAAATCCCATCTTATCCGTCACCACATTCACCGGCTGAAGACGAGCGAATATGCACGGATTTTAATTCTTCGTACGATTGGAAATTTTTTGTTATTTTCTTCCTTGTTCATGATTGTCAAAACATTTTGGCAGCCGGTCAAGGAGGAGTTGATATATTTTGTTAATGTTAAGATACAGAAGAAATATGTGGTTTCAGAAATTCAGAGTCCAGAATTCAGAATTCAGAATGAAGAAAATGCTAAAGGGTTATTAGCACAAGCGTTCAATATTAAACAGGTTGAAATATTAACACCGGTAGATCCAAACTTCAGTATAGTCATTCCTAAGATCGGTGCCAATGCCAAAGTTCAATCTAATATTGACGCTTCAGATCAAAACATATATTTAGACGCACTAAATAAGGGAGTAGCCCATACATTAGGAACGGCTTTTCCAGGTGAAGGCGGGCACATCTTTCTTTTTGCCCACTCGACTGATTATTTTTGGAATATCAGCACCTATAATGCAATATTTTATCTTTTATACAAGCTAGAAAAAAATGATGAAGTGAATATTTTTTACAACGGCCAACGGTACGTCTATCGGGTAATTGGGCAGGAAATAGTCGATCCTTCCCAAGTCCAATATCTGACGCGAAAAACAAATAAGGAGTTCTTGACATTGCAGACCTGCTGGCCTCCCGGGACGACACTGAAGAGACTGCTTATATTTGCCGTAAGAGTAGCGGAATAATTTATCTAATTCCTACAAGATAAAGGTCCGGCAGTTCGTTAATCTGTGAGTTAAGATTGATAAGTACGACTATCTTTCCATCATTGGTTGCGTTAAAGAAGAAGCTTTCAAATGGCCCAGAATATATCGTCTGCTTATTTGTATTATCATAATCAACAATTGAAATCTTTTTTTCTTCTTCAACAACAAAATGACGGGAATCAAAGTACCACTTTAGGTTAGGGGAGAGAAGTTGAAAATTTTTATCTTCTTTACGATCATAAACGTATACTTTTTCTTTTATTACTGACCGCTCTTCAGGAGTTTGATTAGTGGAAATGAGAGATGGTTTAATCATTAAAGGGAGTTCAACACTCTCTTTTGCCTTATAAAGAACCTTTGTTTCATTAGGGGAAAAAGAAACAACTTCAAAAGAAGCAGACGCAATTTTATCAAAATCTTTAGGAAAAGTTTCTAAAATCTTAGCATTATTCTTATTTTTTTCGTTTTGCCAGGCCTGAATTAACGCTTCTTTAGAAAGAGTTACTTCCAATGGATTTAAATTGTTTTCATCAAGAGAAAGTAAGTAGGATTGTTCCGACTTTACATCAGGCGAGGCAAAAATTACCTGTTTTTGATCTGGAGAAAATGATACCTTGATGTTTTTATAATCAATAATATTGGGAAGTAATGATAGGTCAACAATCTTATTTAAGGGTGGAAAAAAAGGAAGGGTTTTTTTACCGGCATCAAAAAGATAGGCAGATCCGCTGGCAATAAGAACAATCTTATCACCGTCGTCGCTAGCTACGGCTTTAATAATTCCTAAATTTGTCAAAGGAGAAAGAGATGGGTTAACAGGAAAAAGAACTGGGTCGACATTAACTACAAGCTCTCCTTTAAGATTAATTTTTTTACTCCAGCTGGTATAACCTTCTTTTTTTATCTCAACTAAGTAGTTTTCTGGTGGAAGAGTCAAATTAGTATCAGTGACACCTTTTAATTCACCGTTAATAAATATTTTAGCGGCTTTAGGATTTGAAGTTGCTGAAATTATTCCGGTTGACTTAACCAATCTTTTTTCTATATCAAATCGATAACCTCTGGCATAGGCAATAACCGAGGCTAAGACAACGACAAAAAATAAAAAAAACAATAATCTAAATACAGTTTTCATATCATTATTTAAAACAATTTAACCATGTAGCAATATATCTATTCTGTATTATACTATATATACTTATGTTCTTTCGGAAAAAAATTGGAATCGATCTTGGAACTGCAAACACTTTAGTTTATGTGGCCGGGGAGGGAATCGTTTTAAACGAGCCAACTGTGGTTGCATATTCTTTTGAGGATAAAAAAATTTTAGCAGTTGGTGAAGATGCTCGTGAAATGTTGGGGCGGACTCCTGGTTCAATCATTGCTTCAAGACCGATGAAAGAAGGGGTGATTGCAGATTACACAACGACATCGGCAATGATCACTTATTTTTTGAAAAAAGGCTTAAAAGGTGGAGTCTATTGGCCGGAAGTGATGATCTCCATTCCAGGTGGTTCTTCGCAGGTTGAAAAACGAGCTGTAGTTGCGGCCTGTAAACAAGCTGGGGCATCCGACGTCTATTTGATCGAAGAACCCTTGGCCGCCGCAATTGGAGCCAAATTACCTATTTCCCAAGCTTCCGGACAGATGATAGTCAATATTGGTGGCGGAACGACCGAAATAGCCGTTATTTCTCTGGGTCAGTTAGTGGTTTATAAAACCGTTCGGGTTGCCGGAACAAAGTTAGACGAAGCGGTGATGACAGAACTCCGGAAAAAACATAATATGATTATTGGTGAACGGACAGCCGAAGACATAAAGATTAAAATTGGAAATGCATTGATCGGCGAAAAAGAGGAGAAAACAGAGAGGAAGATGGAGGTCAAGGGGCGCGATTTTCAAAGCGGGCTACCAAAAATCTATGAAATTGGGGAAAAAGACGTTAATCTTGCTCTGACCAAACCATTAAAGGCGATTCTTGATGGAATTAAAGAAGTATTATCACAAACTCCGCCAGAGCTTGCGGCTGACATAGTTGATAAGGGAATAGTTTTGTCTGGCGGAACTGCCTTGCTAACTAATATTGACCGCTACATAACTTATTATACCGGGGTGTCATCATTTGTAGTTGAAGAACCTTTATTTTGTGTAATTAGGGGAGTGGGAATGGCAATTGAAAATTTAGATAGTTTTAAGGAAGCTATCCGATAGTAAAAACAAATTTTCAATTTTCAATTTTCAATTTTCAATGAATTTAAAATTTTTAATTTTTAATTAGTCATATAGTAATATTTATTATTAACTTTGTGTTTTTGCTAGTAACCATAAGTTTCAATTGATAGAATAATAAAAATTATTATATAATAATTTGAACAAAAATGACTTATAAATTAGAAATTAGAAATTAGAAATTATCTTATAGAAATTACCAAATAATGAGAGCAAATAAAATATTAGGAATTACAGTAACTCCACAATCAAAATCTAGTATCCTAGATAAAATCTTATTATACATAAACAAACCAACAGGTTTTTTTCACATTGTCTCTCTTAATCCCGAAAACATGATTATCGCTACCGAAGATCAATTATTTAAGCGGGTTGTTAAGACAGCCCAAATAAAGATAGTTGATGGTATAGGGATTGTTCTGGCAGGCCGATGGCTAGGTATCGAGGTAGGGGAGAGGGTGACCGGAGTAGGGTTGATGGAAGATCTCCTAAAGATGGCGTCAGATAGACGCTTAAGAGTGCTGATGATTGGAGGAAAAGAAAATCTAGCAGATCAATTAGCTAAGTGCTACTCAGACCAATTTCCCAAGGCTAAATTCAAAGGACTACAAGGAATAGAGAACATCCAAAATCCTGACACAGTTGAAGAAGAGAAAATTTTTTCAATAGTAGCCGACTATAAGCCCCACTTGGTCTTCGTCGCTTTTGGTTCACCAGCCCAAGAGTTATGGATAGAGCGTCATAAAAAGAAATTCGTCAATACTGTAGTAATGGGGGTAGGTGGGGCTTTTGATTATTTAAGCGGTAATATTAATCGTCCATCAACGATTATTCAAAAGTTAGGACTCGAGTGGCTATATCGTTTAATCACTCAACCATGGAGATGGAGAAGGCAATTGAGGCTAGTGAAGTTTTTGTGGTTAGTTTTGAGAAATAAGCTTTAATTATTTACGTTTGCTTTGATTCCAATAAGAAGATAAGTTACTTGGGTTTTTTTGAGCCTTTTCAAATAATGCTTCTGGTATTGGTCCCTGATTGCTATATGTTTCTGGTAGTGAATCCTCTTGGAAATTTGTATCAACTACAAATGGGCTTGTTAAATTGGGTTCAGCTTTATGAAGAACAGGGCGTTCTTTTCCTCTATTAAACAATCCTCCTACATAAATTATTACTGCTCGTACATATAATCCAACTTTTTTCATTTCGAGAAATTATAACAGGGTGTCATTTAATGTCAAACGTAAAAAACCAGTTTGTTACAATATATAGCAATATAACAATGGAACAATCGAACAATCGAACAATCAAGCGGTCAATCTTAAAAGTTCTAAAATACTTCTCCATTTTTGCTTATTACCCTACGTTGGATGAAATTTACACCTTCCTACCTGTTAAGATTGATAAAAATAAGCTTAAATATACTCCACCCCAGTATAGTATCCCCACTTCGCTAAAGCTTCGCGGGGCAAGCAAATATCAAATATCAAAGAAAAAACTAGAAAATTGGAAATTTAAAACGTATATTAAATTACTATCATTAACGCCACAAATTAAGCTGGTAGGTTTGTCAGGAAGTATTTCGATGATGAATGCGAAAGAGGATGATGATATTGATTTGTTCATTATCACGATAAAGAATAGATTGTTTACAGGCAGATTAATAGCTTTAGTTTTAGCACAGATGTTAGGGTTAAGACGTGTCCGAGACTCGGCAACACATTTTTTTCACAAAAATAAAGTTTGTTTGAACCTTTTCTTCGACGAAGGCAATTTGAAAGTGCCGCCGTTTAAACAAACCGAGTTCGTCGGTCATGAAGTCCTACAGATGAAGCCGATTGTTGTCAAAGGTAATGTTTATGAGAGGTTTTTGGGAGCAAATCGGTGGGTGTTTAGGCTTTTTCCAAACGCACCCCCTGTCATTCCCGCGAAGGCGGGAATCCAGACTAAAATTACTTCATTTATAATTTTTAACAAAGTCGAACAATTGCTTAAAAAAATTCAATTAAAGCTTATAAATAAACATCGTACAACTGAAATTATCACCCCCACCCAGCTCTGGTTCCACCCGGATGATTTTGAGAAGAAATTAAAGTTGCAATAATCTCTCCATCTAGTATTATTAACGGACGTATGAGAAATAACAAAAAGACTCAAATTATTTCATATTTTTCCGTTATGGCTTTTATACTGACGGCTTGTTTAAAACCTTTAGTGCCGCGGGAAGGAATGGTAGTACATTTTGAAGGTAATATAAATCAAACAGATATTAGTGGAAAAATTATTTCATGTCCTGTGGACACGCAATTTAAATTAGATCATGAAGAATATTTACCTCCTCCTAATAAAGGAAAATTTTGGTTGATACATAAAGGAAGCATACTAAACTTTGGAGATTGTAAAAAAGTAAGGCTCCGCAATTACGTAGGTAATTTTAATTTGGTTTTAGATGCATACGAAGTGAAAAATCTCAAGTCCGGTAAAGAAAAATGAAAATAAACTATATTTCCTTCATATAGCACGTACCCAGGCCGGCAGTTTCGAGTTGGTCGAGAATTGTTTCGGCGCGTTTAAGATCAATCTTTAAAGCTTCAACCAACTGTTTTGAAGACATCTCATCAAATTTATCCATCATCTCGAGAGCCTTGCCAAACAGGGGATCTCGTTCAATTTTTGCGTCTTTTGCCTCAGATACCCGTTGAGTTGTGACAGAAGCAGTCTTAACTCCCTCAATTGATTTTAAGCGAGAATCAATTTCATCAAGTTTTTTTAAAATTACTTTTACTGAATCGTCCATAAGGATTATATTATAACATTTAATCCTAAATAAAATCCTCTTTTAATTTTTCTTTTTGTTTTTTCGTGCGAAAGAAACCGATGATAATCAATCCAATAGCTAAAATTACTAAAATAAACCCAATTTGTTGGATATATTTTTCCTGAAAAAGTTTTATCAATGAAATCCCAACCACAACTATCGTCATGGCAGTGCGAATATAGGCGAGTAAAGTCCTGTCGATTGCCAAATCGGTTCGTTCAGCCGCTAGATAATCCCGCACAATCCAATCAGATTTTTTCATAAGTGAATTATAGCGGAAATAATTATTGATATAATATAGAATCGAAAGTCAGAGTGTTGGAATGGCAGACAAGCACGCTTCAGAAGCGTGTGCTCGCAAGAGCGTGGGAGTTCAACTCTCCCCTCTGACACAGCGTAATAAATTTTTCTAACAAAAATTTAAACGCTGTAGAAACGTTGAATTTTTTTTAATATTCTTCCTTAGGGCTAATATTTTATTATATGCTTCAACTCTTTTATCTATATTTTTTTTGGGATAAGTCTTGATCACCGCTTTTCTTACCAAATCACCTATGGACGTGCCATTTTTGCTTGCCAACACCACAAGATGTTGAAATATTTCTTCTTCGAATAAAATGTTTGTGCGTTTAGTTAACATATGTATGTGTATGTCATATCTTGGAATAATAAATGTCAAGGACAAATTAAGTAGTTTTGTGTAAAATGTAGGAACAATAATTGGAGAGGTGGCTGAGTGGCCCATAGCGTGGGGTTGCTAACCCCATGAGCAGCAATGCTCGCGCGAGTTCAAATCTCGCCCTCTCCGCCTTCGCTCGCCGAAGCGAGCTACGGCGGACACAGTCCGCTGGTAGATTGCGAAGGAGAGATTCGTCTGACATAGTCCGCTATATCAATCTAAACTAGTAATTTTGTAGGTTATAAGCGGTTGACATAATTTCTAACCTTTATATAGTTAATTTTGTATGTATTATGTCTACATTTTAATATGCAAAAATAATAAACCTTATACCGGTTGTACAGATGATTTGAAAGAAAGAATTGAAAGACATAATAAAGGTTATGTTCCAGCTACAAAACCACTACTTCCAGTAAAACTAGTTTCCTATTTTGCTTTTCAAAATAAATACACCGCTTTTAATTTCGAAAAATATTTAAAATCAGGGTCAGGTAGGGCTTTTATGAAGAAACATTTTTTTTGAAGAATAAAATTTAAACTTATTTTGTTTTCTTATAAACATATTGTCCATTTTTCTTTTCTGGTTGCAAGGTCCACACACCATCATAACTAATCCCATTTACATTACCGCTCAAAGTTTTACCAGGTGCAAATGGTAAAGTTCTTTCAGTTCCTAATGGAATTTCACCAGCAGTAGATTTCTAGACGTATCAACATTCATATTATCACCAACAATTACTGTGCTTTTTCTATCCGTATGACCACCTATAATGACACCGCCTTGGCTTTATCCTTCAGTTATTCCAGCTTTCTTTAATTTTGCTTGTACGTCCGTTTTAATTTTATATGCTAAACTTTGTCCTACTCCTTCAACAGAAACTTCTTGGCTTTCAGTAACAATTGCGTTTGAAGGTAATGTAGGATTTTTTAATTCTTGACCATTAACAGAGTTACCTGTTCCAAAATTTATGTTACCAGTAAAATCACCCGGTATAAAAACTGTTTTTGCTTTCGTAACTGGTTTACCTTTTTGTGGAGGTCTACTTGCTGGTGTCTCTGTCATAATTGAATGATACTTCTTCTTCTTGTCAACGAAATTTACCAAAACTATTGAGATTAAGGCATAAATAACTGGATTCGCTTCAAATAATTTTCTGAATATTCTATAATATCTAACTAGTTAGTAGTTCTAAAATTGTCCCATCCTTCCCGCCGCACAAATTATTTAAAAAATAAATTATAGTGTTATACTATCTATAATATGGAGGAAGGTGTTAGTAAACTATTACAGGCATATCAAGCGCTTCAAGCACTAAGTTTTGAAGCAAAACGAGCGATTATCGGTTCTTGTGCTCTTGTTGTAATAGCTGCATATTTACATATTGCTGGTAGGAATAAAAAAGAACCGTCAAAACAAAAATAAATTCAACGAAAAACAATCATCACTTGTTTAGTGGAATAGCTCTTAATTGTTTGATTATTTCGGCTTTTGAATCCGTTGAATTAAATATTTTGCTCAGATTAATATTTTTATTTAAAATTGCCATAATAACCACAAGCAACAAAACAGAGAATACCAAACTATAACCAAGAACTTTTATTACTTCTATAACTTTCTTAAAATCAATTTTTGGTTGTCTATCTTCAATATTTGGTAGCCCGTCTGGTTCCATATATAAATTTTAAACTTATATAAAACATAAGTCAATAATAAATTGATTCTATAACATAAACTGTGGTAAGTAAATAAGATCATAAAAAACAAGAGGACGGTTAGACTAGTCTAAGTGGTTTTGGCCAGTTTTATAAAAATGTGCGTTTCTTTTTCCGGACGCAATTTTTTCCGAATAACGCCGGCTACTTGGTCATCAATGCGAGTCAATTCATCCACTGATACTTCGGTAAAACCCAGTCGTTCAAACAGATTTTGTCTTACGTAAAGAACGATAAATCCAGTATCTGTTTGCGCATTCGCATGTACAACAGATTCCACTAATTGACCTGATAGTCCTCTTCCCCGGTGTTCAGGATGAGTAATACCATTATTTATGTACCACCATGGCAGTCTGCCCGTTTTAGGTTCCAATGTGCAGACCGAAAGGATTGTTCTTTCTTCTATCCATGTCCAAAGTTGACCTCCCCCTGAGATAAGAGCAGCCAGATCTTCAGGCGATTTGTCCCTGATATTTCCGCCTGCAGAAAGTCGCTCCATGCGCATTAGAGAATGTGCCTGATTGATACCTTCCCAGTCCGATATTTGAATTGCATGGTTGACTCTGATATTCAATTCTGGTTTGATACATTGTTCTATGGTCATATGTCACCTCCGTCACATGCGCGTAATGCATTAACGAGTAAAATATTTTTCTCGTGATCCAGTAAACCAAGCCGCACAAAATTCATTCCTCTGAGGCCTGCTGTCAGGTTAAAATCACGTGTTTTAATGCCTTCCTGTAGAAGATTTTCACCGAGCGTTTTTGTCTTATGACGGAAGATGCAAACCCCGCTTACCGTTCGTGCACCCATTTCGATCTTCTCCATCGACTGAACCTGTTCCCAAACAAATTCTGTTTCCTGCTTCATGAGGAGATGACTATTCCAAATGTGCTCCTGGTCCGTAAGAGCAGCACTTGCTTTTACCAGTGAATCCGCTACCGGCCGAGCAAGCTCATCATTTTGCAGCTGTGCAATAATTTGCGGATGTGCAATTCCTATACCCACCTGAATGTCCGGTAACCCGTATGCTTTCGAAAAAGTTCTTGTAACAATGACATTCGGTAGGTTTTCTATAAGATGTATGGCAGATTCCGTGTTCTCCGGATCCACCAATTCCTGGTATGCCTCATCTATAACGACGATTCCTGGCGCAGCATGGTAGGCAATTTCCTTAATCTGAAGAAGGGGAATAACGACACCCGTAGGGTTATTTGGTGAACATAACCACACAAGCCCCGGACGCTTTTGATCAATCAGAGAAAGTAATGATTCGTGAAATTCAGGAGTGTGAAGAAATCCTTCTATCCCTGGGACCTGGACCTCCAGAGTTTGATGTGCTGGTATTTCTTCAAGTAATCCGAAATATGTAGGTACGGGTACAACCGCGAAATCAGATGGGCACAAAAATAGCTTCGGAATTTGCTTTATGATATCTGTGCTACCCCTGCCTACCACGATCATCTCTTTGGGTATGCACCACAGATTAGCGAGTTCATAAATTAGACTTGTTTCCGTTGTTCCCTTTTTGTCTTTCATGCGCTCAGTAAGGTGAGGACTATGTTCGAGCGGATTGCGGATTTCCGCAAAATCGATAACCGCATGGGGTACGTTGTATTCTGGTATTGCCGGTAAATATCGTTCAATATTCATAGTCATAAAAAAACCTCCCGTTTGGGAGGTTGATATAATTATCTTTTTAGGAAACTACGTCAAAACCTCCCGTTGGGGGGTTTGCATCATTTCCATCAAATTGTTTCGTTTTATTTCTATTTTCATAATTATAGGCATTAAAAAACCTCCCAAATCGGGAGGTGATATTTTTTTAATCCTTCCCTTTTGGGTTGGGTGAAGCACCGTTCCTTTATAGGTGGTTGCTGGATGGATCATAGAGCCAAATCTCTCCCCATCACTCTTGATATGCAAGCATTGTAGTACTATAAAAATAGTTTGTCAAATTTTGTTACAATTTATCTGTGAAAAATACTTACTGCACGATCTATCTTGTCCGTCATGGGGAAACGGAATGGAACGTAAAGAAACTAATCCAAGGACAAAAAGATATTCCTCTTAATAAAAAGGGAGAAGATCAGGCAATGGCGCTTGGTAAAAAATTAAAAAAAATAAAATTTGACGCAATTTATTCTTCAGATTTAAGAAGAGCGGCGGAGACGGCTATAATAATTGCCGGAAAAAGAAGGCTGATGATAATTAAATCAAAAGCTCTTCGAGAAAGATATTTTGGTAAATTTCAAGGTGAACTTTTTGGAGACAGTCAAAACAAAAGTATTTTAGAATTGATTAATAGGTTGAAATCAGATTCAATAAGTGATCAAAACGAGATTGAAAGTGATGAATTAATCATTTCAAGATTGATTCCTTTTTTACGAAAAATATCACTTGTTTGTTTGGACAAAACCATATTGGTAGTTTCTCATGGTGGAACAATAAGAACCCTACTTATCCTACTTGGATGGGGAACCTATGAGAATTTAAATGAAGGTTGCATCGATAATTTGGCGTACGTGAAATTAGAAAGCGATGGAGTTGATTTTCTTATTAAGAAAACCTCTGGAATAAAGAAACTTCTTGTATAATCATGATACATATGAAAATGTATTATCCCCTAAGTAAACCCATTCTTTTAGAGATCAAAAAGGTAAAAAATATCTTGATCAACATCCACCGTAATCCCGATCTTGATTCGATCGGATCTGCGACTGCCCTTTATCAAGCTCTTATAAAAATGAAAAAGAAAGTTACTTTAATTTGTCCGCATGAAATTCCTGAAAATTTTAAATTCCTAAAGGGTGCAGATTTGGTTGAAATAATTGATTTTAAAACGTGGGCGGACACGGAGGTCCGCCCCTACGAGACATTATTTTTAATTTTGGATTCCGGATCGTACGACATCGTTACCGGAGATAAGAAAATCGCTTTACCTGATATTAAAAAAATAATCATAGATCACCACCAAACCAACAATTGGAAGGATTATGTATCAAAAATATTAGACATCGAGTCCTCATCAACAGCAGAAGTTGTCTATCAAATATTGTTGGACTGGGGTGTAGTTATTGATCCTGACATTGCCACCTCAATTTTTGCCGGAATAGCCGGTGACACGGTATTTTTTAAATATGAAAAAAATGCTACAAAAACATTTCAGATTGCAGCCGAGCTATTAAGTTTAGGGGCAGATAAGAATAAAATAATTGAACAGTCATTTGACAGTTTTGACTTTGATTTAATTCAGCTAATTGGTGAGTTTCTGACGAAAATGCAAAAAGGTAACGGATATATCTATTCAGTTTTAGATAATAAAACTTTTATTAAGTTTGGAAAACAACGGGGAGCAAGAGAAACAGTTGCTAATCTGTTTGCTCGTAGCATAAAAGGCTTTGATTTTGGCATTATGGCCGTTGAATTTGAAAAAGATAAATTTGCTTTGAGTTTTCGTTCAAAATCTACGGACGTATCTATTCTTGCGCAAAAATTTGGCGGGGGCGGACATAAAAATGCCGCCGGAGCAACTATTTATGGAAATATCGATCAAGTAATTAAAAAGATCAAGGAAATTATTTAAGTGAAGCTGATGATGTAGAATTAATTATTTTTTGTATACCCTTCCAATTATCCATTCCTTCTCGTGGAATCAGGATATATTGTTTATCATCAGAAATTGCGTTTTTTAGGACATTTTGGTCTGTCAAAACAAATGTAGTTATTTGATATTCCTTCGTTTTATCTGCTTGGCCAATAAATTTTTTTATAATATCCAAACTGATATCTGTCTTTACATCTTTTTTAAACTCATCCATCAGGGGAATAATTTTAGGAATAAAACCAAGACTGATGACTTTATCTTTTATGCCTTCAATTACCTGTTGTTGGCGGAGGGCCCGATTGAAGTCGCCACCGTCGTCTGCAGAATGACGGGACCTAGAAAATTTTAACGCCGTTGTCCCGTCCATATGTGTCAAACCTTTTTTAAACTCTAATTTTTCGTAACGGCAGGGAAAGGCAAGCTCTGGTGAGTTAGTCGCATTTTTCATAAACTCTTCAAACTTTGGTTCATCTTTAAACAGTTGATTCCGTTGATCTGGATTAAATCCTGGGGTCGTAAAAGGCTCAGCTTTTTTAAAAAAATCTTCTGTTTCTTTATCACACAATTCTTTTTCTTTGCCGGTAATCGGGTATTCAAGGTCAATGAATGATTTTTTAACTTCAATGTCTATTCCTCCCAAAATATCAATCGCTTTGATAAAACCGGCAAAATCAACACTGACGAAACCATCGATTGGTAGACCGGTAATTTGGGAAATAACTGTTTTTGTAGATGTTTGTTTAAGATCTGGATAATCTTTGGGGAAAAGTTCGAGTTGATACAAGGTATTTATTTTTGTATGAAAATCGGCTCCGGACTTGGTTTGTAACTTAACCCACAAATCACGGGGAATTGAAAAAAGAGTCGCCCTTTTTGTTTTTATATCAACATGGGCAACCATAATCGTATCAGTTAGATAAGTTCCTTCGTGAGTTCCACCGCCATAGCCTAAAAGAAGAAAGTTGTAGATTGTCTGTTCCGGTTTCGGTTTAACTAAGGTTTTAGTTTTTGTTTTTGTTTTGTTAAATGATGTTGTTGACAAATAGAAGGCTCCAAAAGCTAGTAAGATTCCAATAACAATAATAGTAACTTTTTTCATAACAAATTATTTTTCAATTTTTTTAATTATTTTCTCCACCTCTTGGTCATTAATTTCATGGTGTGGGCCACGATGAGAGAGGAGAGCGCCGGAAAATGTTTTTGGAATATGCATAAGCTCGTGAATTAATGTTTTAATTTTTTCCCGTCGGTCAAGCTTATCAAATCTTTGGGCAATTACTTCAATAATATAATTTGGCTCAAGTCCGGCCACCTCTTTAAATAGTCGGGACATGCCCCAGATACGTGCATAGGCACGTGTTTTGGCATCAAATGAGCGGATGCACCAAATTTGATTTGGTTTTATGTGAGTGAAGTTCAATTCCTTAATCAAAACCCTAATCCGCCTCTTAATTTCCGGTGCGAGTTTGTAATTCATAAAGATTATATGATAACATTTCTATAATGAAAAAAATAATTTTAGCAATTTTTATTTCTGTCTTTCTATCATCCATCATCTTTCATCTATCAACTAAAAATGTTTCTGCTCAGATTAACGATATTCAACCTGACGCGGTCAATCTAAATGCTATCTATCCAACTGACTCAGTTGAAACTTCAAGCAATATTACAGGGGAACATATTAAGTCGTTCCAATCTGAAATAACGATCAATAAAGACGGAACAATCGGAGTCAAAGAAATAATCGTTTACGACTTTGATTCTTTACAAAAACACGGCATCTTCCGGGAAATCCCTTTCATAAAAACCAATCAAGATGGAAAAAAGTTTGAATTAAAATTCAGCAATTTTACCGTTGCTGATGAAAATGGAAATTCGCAAACATTTGTCAAATCTTCTATAAATGAAGAACTTGTTAGGATAAAAATCGGGGATGCGGACAAATTGATCACAGGTACTCATGCGTACGTTATTTCCTATAAAGTTTCCGGAGCCTTAACTTATTTTTCCGACCATGACGAACTTTATTGGAATGTAAATGGTAATCAGTGGACTGTGCCGACCCGACGCATAACCGCCACAGTTGTACTTCCGGCAGAAATAAAACAAGAAGATATTAAAACGGTATGTTACACCGGAATATCTGGTTCAAAAGAAAGTCTTTGTTCCGTTATACCATCTTTGAACGATCGAGCCAAGAAGGTAATTAAAAGTAATGAAAGTTTAGCAAGTGGGGAAGGGCTAACTTTTGTTGTTAGTTTCCCGAAAAATATTGTGGCGATTTTGGAACAGAAAGAGTTTGTCAGCTTTTGGGATACATGGATTGGGAAATTAGTGATGGGACTAATTGGAATAGTTGGATTAATTTGGTATGTGGGTTTGCCTTTTTACATCATCTATCGTTGGTTAAAATACGGCCGAGATCCAAAGTCTACCACGGGTGTCACATCCGCTTGGTTTGACCCGCCAAAAACTCAGGACGGAAAAAGGTTTTTAACTCCCGGTGAAGTAGGGACATTAGGAGATGAAACCGTCGATATGAAAGATATTTCGGCGACGATCGTCGATCTGGCCAGACGGGGATATTTCATAATTGACGAAAAGAAAAAAGGTGACTTTTACTTTATTAAAGGAAAAAAGTACGGGAACAACGGAGGATTATTATCGTTTGAAAAAAAATTATTATCAGGAATTTTTAATACAGGGGATGACATAGTTAAATTAAAAGGTAAAGATTTATCATGGACGGTCAGCGATGTAAAAAACAAACTTTACGAATTGGTTGTTGAAGACAAGATATTTGATAAAAATCCACAAACTACACGGACGAAATATTACGTTGTGGCAGGGTTAGCGTTGTTTACTGGAAATTTCTTTTTAGCAATCGTCGCTTTTCTTTTTGGAAGGGCGATGCCAAGAAAAACCGTTTTCGGAGTTGAGGCAAAAAACATCGCCTTTTCTTTAAAAAATTTTCTAACCAGTCAAAAGAGGCAGCTTGAATTTCAAGCGGACAAACAGATGATGTTTGAGAAATTATTACCGTTTGCGGTTGCCTTCGGAGTAGAAAAAATTTGGGCAAAAAGATTTGAAAGCTTAAATATTACTCAACCCAACTGGTATCATAGTTATTCGTCAACAAACTTTAACAGTTATCTATTAGTCAACAGCTTAAATTCTTCTTTCAGGTCAATCAATACGGCCGCAACCCCAACCAGGTCCTCAAGCGGGTTTTCTTCAGGATTTTCCGGCGGAGGATTCTCAGGTGGAGGTGGTGGCGGTGGGGGAGGAGGGAGCTGGTAAAAATTATTTGACTTTTTTAAAATAAAATTGTACTATGCAAGTTGCATAATTATAGAAGAGATATCTGTATTCTATGAAAAAACTTTATGAGTTGATTCAAAAAAATCTTTCGTTTTTTCGAGTTGCGGATTTATTTTATCAAAAATCCTCGGTTCAAAAGCTCCCTCTTATTACCATCTCTCGAGAAAAAGGCTCAGGCGGAAGGCCTATAGCACATTGTGTTGCAAAAAAATTAGGGAAACCTTGGAAAGTATATCACCAAGAAATTGTGGATCAGATTGTGGAAGAAACTCATTTGGAAAAACAGCTCGTTAAAGAAGTTGATGAAGCAAATATTCCTTTAATCGATGAAATCGTTGCTGATTTTTTAGGAAAACGATATCTCAGTCGAGGCAGTTATTACCGTAAATTAGTTAAAATCCTTTCCGCCATTGGCAACCGAGGTCATGCAATCATTGTTGGACGCGGTGCCGATTATCTTTTTCCGTACGCTTTAAAAATTAGGATCATCTGCGAAATGAATCAGCGGATTCAATGGCTTATGGAATTTGAGAAAGTTTCCAAAAAAGAAGCTATCAATAGAATTGAAGAATCTGATCAAAAACGAGTCGAATTTATCAAATCGCTCTATCAACACGATCCACGGAAAGCCCATCATTATGATCTTGTTATTCGGACAGATTCTAATCTCTCGATCGAAGATGCCGCAGATTTAATAGTGATGATGGCAAAAAAAAGATTTAAAACATAAAGAGTGCTCCCGGGCAGAATTGAACTGCCATCAAAGGATCCGCAATCCTTTATTCTATCCGTTAAACTACAGGAGCTTGATAATATTTTAACATTTCGTTTATAAAATTGCTTTAGAGCTTACTTTTATTTATAATGTGTTTGCAGAGAGTTTTAGTAAACGATAGGGGTCGTGGTGAAATTGGTATCACGGCGGTCTCCAAAACCGCCTTTTCAGGTTCAAGTCCTGACGACCCTGCATTAGAATCTGTTAACGAGTTAAAGAGTTAACAGGTTTTGCGAGTTTACAGATTCTAATGTCCCGCCGTAGCCCGGAGGGCGAAGGAGGACACAATATGAATTTACCTAAATACGTAAAATCCAAAAGTGGCTTCTGGAAACTTTTTCCAAAAATAATATCATCCGGAACGGCTCAATGTACATATCCTTTTATTTTTCTCCCTGAAAACATTTATTATGATCTAATTTCCACATCTCCAAAACGACAGTCAATATCAGTTCTTTTACATGAAGAAGTTCATTTTAAAAGACAAAAACAACAAGGAATTCTATTGTGGATAATAAAATATTTAATTTTGTCTAAATTTCGCTTTAACGAAGAATTGTTGGCTTTTAAAGAGCAAGTAACATATTTAAAAAAACATAACTTAACTTTAGACTTAGAATTGAGAGCAAAAAGATTATCATCATGGCTCTATTTATGGTGTATTTCTTATGAAAAGGCTCTCTTAGAGTTGAAAAAGTTTTAATAGTTAAAAATTTTAGAAATCGTTGTTTATGAAAATCCATTTTCTTGGCACGAACGGTTGGTATTCGACCCCAACTGGGGATACTCCTTGTATTTTGATTGATAGTAAGGACCGTTACGTTGTTTTTGACGCTGGCAACGGAATTTACAAGATTGATAAATACATCAAAGAAAACAAACCAATTTCTTTGTTCATTAGCCATTTCCACATAGATCATATAGAAGGTCTTCATATTTTAAATAAATTTAAATTTAAGCAGGGGATCGATATTTATTTTGCTAAAGGTAGAAAAAAAGATTTTGATTTATTTGTTAATCCTCCCTACACGATTGGGATTACTAAAAATAAAAAAAATATTTATACTCTTCGAACTGAAATAAGATTGCATGAACTTGAAGAAGGGGATAACATGAAAAAACTTTTTCATGGATATGAAAATCATGGGTTTAGAATTATTTTGGAAGGAAAATCTATCGTCTATTCCGGTGATACAAAAATAGTTCCCAATGGCCTGTTGCTTGCCAAAAATGCCGACCTGCTTATTCACGAGTGTTCAAATATTGTTTCGCCACCGGAACCAAATCTATGGGGTCATACCGATCCTATTCAAACAGCCCAATTTGCCAAAGACGCAAACGTCAAACAACTTGTCATGACACATTTTGGTGCCTCTCTTTATGATACTTTGGAAAAGAGAAAAGAAGC
>JBBTYO010000034.1:0-1193 GCA_038061735.1 Patescibacteria group bacterium | reverse complement strand
GGAAAGATCCGTGAGTCCACCTTGCAAAAAATACCTTTTATGATTATAATTGGAGAGAAAGAAGATCAAAGGTCAAAAATCAAAGATCAAAAAGAAAAGGAATTATTTGTAACTGTACGATCAAGAGAGGGAAAAGATTTGGGAATGATGGAAGTTAACAAGTTTATAAATCAATTAAAATCTCAAATTGAGAATTTTTCATAAAAGAAAGTTTACACCAAGAAAGTTTTATTTTATAAACTTTAGAATCGAGGCGCCTCAGCTAAGGGTGCTCGACGAAAAAGGTGAACAAATAGCGGTGATGAGCAAACAGGATGCTCTAAATAAAGCAACTGAACTAGGCGGAGATTTAGTGCTGATTGCTCCAAAAGCAGTCCCACCGGTTGCAAAAATTGTCGATTTTAAGAAATTTTTGTATCAAGAAGAAAAAAAGGAAAAAGATGCAAGAAAAGGTGTTAAGAAAGGAGTCGTCAAAGACATCAACTTAGGTTTGTTCATCGGGCAAGCGGATTTGGAAAGAATGGAGAGACGATCAAAGGAGTTTTTGTCCGAAGGACATCAGGTAAGAATAAATTTATTACTCCGAGGGAGAGAAAACGCTAAAAGAGATATGGCCTTTGCTTTAGTTAACAAATTTATTGTTAGTTTAGGCGAAGTCAATATTTCCAAAGAACCGAAGCTTGAGGGAAAGATTGTAAGAGCAGTAGTGGCAAAAAGGAAGTAAGATGCAAATCTACGAATGAATGCTAATCAACGAATTATAAAATCGTTGATTTGTGTTTATTTGCAGATTAGTATAATATTTGTAGATTAGTATCATAATTATGGCTAAGAATAAACCAAAAACCAGAAAATCAGCAGTAAAAAGATTTAGAGTCAGTCCAAAGGGTAAAGTCCTTAATCGAGGACAAGGATTTAGACATTTAAGAGGTAAAAAAAATAAAAGCTGGTTAAGACGCAAAAAGAAAACTTTGGAAGTAGTGGGAAGGATGAAGAGGAAGGTATTAATGATGTTAGGTAAAAAATAATTATGGTAAGAATCAAAGGAGGAGTCCGAACTCGAGCAAAGCATAAAAAGGTCTTAAAATTAGCCAAAGGTTTTTGGATGACCAGGCATAAACAGTTTAAAAAAGCAAAAGAAGCCGTCCTTCATGCCGGAGAATATGCTTTTAAAGGCCGAAAACTTCGCAAGA
>JBBTYO010000033.1:0-6834 GCA_038061735.1 Patescibacteria group bacterium | reverse complement strand
AAAAAGAAGGATTTGTTAAGATGATAGAAGATGGGTTTTTAAAAGTTCTTGACGGAGTGACAACTATGGAGGAAGTGCTAAGAGTAGCGGAAACATAATTATGGATTTATCTAATTTATTACAAATAACAATTGATAAAAAAGCCTCGGACCTTCATGTGGTGCCAGGTTATTATCCGACTATAAGGATTTACGGAGATTTGTTTCAGTTAACCACTTTGGAAATTATTACTTTCGAAAACGCAGAAAAAATGTTAATTTCTATTTTAAATCATGAACAGAAGGAAATGTTACTAGCAAATAGAGAAATAGATTTGGCATATAAACTTAATGATACCCGTTTTAGAGTCAATCTTTATTACGCACAAAATTTATTATGCGGTAGTTTTAGATTAATTGAAGCAAAAATTAGAACCATTGAACAACTTTCATTACCTGCTTATCTTCATCAATGCGCCGATCTCCACCAAGGTCTTGTTTTGCTGACTGGTCCGACTGGAGAAGGAAAATCGACCACGCTTGCTTCAATCGTTAATGAGATTAATCAGAAATATGCCAGGCACATAATAACCATTGAAGACCCAATTGAGTATGTGTATCCAAAATATAAATCCATAATCTCCCAAAGAGAACTTCATCAAGACACCCATTCTTGGACGGTTGCTTTGAAGTCTGCCCTAAGAGAAGATCCCGATGTAATATTAGTCGGTGAAATGCGCGATTATGAAACGATTTCGCTAGCGTTAACCGCAGCCGAAACAGGTCATTTGGTGTTCTCAACATTGCATACCAATTCTGCTCCGGAATCAATTGACCGTATTATTGATAATTTTCCACCTCATCAGCAAAATCAAATAAAAAATCAACTATCAACCGTTCTTAAGATAATAGTTACCCAAAGACTATTACCTAAGCAAAATGAAGCAGGACGGATTCCGGGAGTGGAGATTTTAGTCAATACGGCAGCTGTTGCCTCAAGCATCCGTGAAGGGAAAACTTTTTTAATTAGCAATATCTTGGAAACATCAGAAAGCGAAGGATCTCTGCTTTTTGAAAAAAATCTACTCAAACTTTATCAAGATGGTTTAATTTCAAAAGAAATTGCTATGACATATGCCATTAGACCAAAGGAAATAGCTAGACTGATTAGATAAAAATATTATGTTCTTCCAATACAAGGCTTTAAAAAACGGGAAAATTGTAATAAAAAAAATTGAAGCGACTAGTGTCGAAAGCGTTATCGAATTTTTGCAAAAAAACGACTACTTTCCTATTTCGGTTGAAGAAGTAAAGAATAACAATTTTTCTTTTTTAGATAGCCTGACACAAAAGATAGATTTTAATGATATTGTCGATTTTACCCGTCAGGTAGCTCTTATGCTTAATGCCGGCTTAACTTTGATAGATTCATTGGAAATTCTAAAAAGACAAACGCCAAAACCAATTTTAAGGAAGATGATAGAAGATATTGATACAAAAATTAAAGGCGGATCTTCTTTTTCCGTGGCTTTAATTGATTATAAAGGCTTTTTTTCAAAACTATATATCTCTCTGGTTAAATCGGGTGAAGCTTCGGGTAAGCTGGGAGAAATTCTTCTGAGGCTAGCGGATAATTTGGAAAAAGAACGGGAATTTAAAAGTAGGCTAAAGGGAGCATTAGTTTACCCCGCAATTGTAATAATAGGAATGTTTGCTGTGATGTTTATTATGATAACTTTTGTTTTGCCTAAATTATTGGGTTTATACAAAGATTTTAATGTAGAGCTGCCTTTATCGACAAAGATTTTAATAGCCGTCTCAACCTTTTCTGCTAAATTTTGGCCCTTAGTATTACTTTTAATTTTTGTAGCTTCTTTTTTCGTTAAAAAATACTTAGCAACAAAAATTGGCAAAGGCTCTTTTGATAAATTTGCTTTAAAATTACCGGTATTTGGACGGATTATTTCTATTTCGGCGCTTGTTGAATCGACCAGAACTCTGGCAATTTTAATTTCTGCTGGGATTTCTATTCTTGATGCATTATCAATTGTTGTTGACGCTACCGAAAATTCTGTTTATCAGCAAGCTTTTCTAACCGTTAGTCACAAAGTGGAAAAAGGTCTATCTCTGGGTACGGCTCTCGAACAGGAGGGAATTTTTCCACCAATTTTGGTTCAGATGAGCCAGGTTGGAGAGCAAACAGGTAACCTGCATGATACTTTATTTAGACTTTCAAAGTATTTTGAAATGGAATCGGAGATGGCAACAAAAACTATGACCACTTTGATAGAACCTTTGATATTGGTAGTCCTTGGAGTTGGAGTAGGATTTTTAGTTATGTCTGTCATCACACCGATTTATAATCTGACTAATTCGTTTAAATAAAGACAGTCTTAACTAAGACTGTCTTTGATAAGAGTGTCCTTTTAATCTCTCGATATCTGTTTTCTTTTATATTCCCTTATTCTTCCTTCAAGCTCCTCCCAATCTTTAATTTTATATTTCCCAACAAAGTATTCAACTGCTTTTTTTGTTTTGTTAATCATTTCAAAGTCACCCAGATTAGCTATTTTTAGATTGACAAACCCGTGTTGTTCCGTCCCAAATATATTACCTGCGCCACGATTTTTAAGATCAAATTCAGCCAGTTTTACACCAAGATTATTTTTACAAAAAAAATTAAGCCTCTTGATTGTTTTTTCGGATAAATTTTCCGAATAAAGAAAACAATATGATTGCTTGCTCGAGCGTCCAACCCTGCCCCGAAGTTGGTGGAGTTGAGCCAATCCAAATCTTTCCGCTCCTTCAATAATCATAATCGTTGCCCCAGGTATATCAATTCCTACCTCAACAACTGGAGTGCTCACAAGAATATCAATCTTTCTATTTTTAAAATCTGACATTATTTTTTGTTTTTCAGCGCTCTTAATTTTTCCATGTAATAAACCTAATTTAAATTCAGAAAATATTTTTTTTAAATTTTCAAATTCGATTTTAACGGCTTTTACTGATTTTAAGGTCTCTGATTCTGACTCTTCAATTAAAGGACAAACAATAAATACCTGAGCATTATTTTCTTTAATTTGTTTTTTTATCCATTGGTAACCGTTACCTCTTTTTTCTTTTGGGACCAAAAAAGTTTTAATTATCTGGCGTCCCTTGGGCATCTCTTCGATATAGCTTAGATCAAGTTCTCCGTATAACGTCAGGGCAACGGTTCTCGGAATTGGAGTAGCCGTCATGGTCAATAAATGGGAATTTAATGTTTTTTCTCTAAGAAGGGCTCTTTGATTGACGCCAAACCTGTGTTGCTCGTCAATGATAACCAGCCCAACTTTATTGAATTTTAATTTTTGATTTAGGAGAGCGTGT
Organism: Patescibacteria group bacterium; assembly: GCA_038061735.1. Classification (GTDB taxonomy): domain Bacteria; phylum Patescibacteriota; class Microgenomatia; order UBA1406; family GWC2-37-13; genus GWC2-37-13. Next base: position 3,484 of record JBBTYO010000033.1, on the reverse strand, counting down.
GTGCCAATTATTATGTCAAAGTTTGTAGTTTGTAGTTCGTGGTCGGTAGTTTTTTTTGTTGAACCGGTAATTAGTTGAATCTTTGGAATTTTAAAATTAGAATTTATTTGTGATTTGGGATTTATGATTTTGGATTTTTCAAATAACTTGCTGATTGACTGAAAATGCTGTTGTGCCAGTATTTCCGTTGGGGCCATAATGATTGATTGGTAGCCGTTTAAGTAGGATAGATAGCAAGCAATGGCTGCGACTACTGTTTTACCTGAACCTACGTCCCCTTGCAAAAATCGGTTCATCGGCGTGATTTCCTTCAGGTCACTAATAATTTCTTTAATTACCTTGTTTTGGTCTGTGGTTAATTTGAAGGGCAGATTTGCAATGAAATTTGAAATTTGAAATTTGAAATTTGAAATTTTGAATATATTCCCCACCCGTTCCTTTTTCCATTCTTTTTTTATTAAATTATTAGCCAATTGCAAATTAAATAGTTCATCGAAAGCCAGTCTCTCTCTGGCCTTGTTTGCCAAATTTTGATTATCCGGAAAATGAATCTGCCTATATGCTTCATCTTCATCAACAAGATTATTAAAAGAAATTATTTCCTTTGGCAGAGACTCGTGTAGGGTCTGACCCTCCTGGAGGGTCAGACCCTGGTTCACCTGGTTCAAAACGTAAAACATTTTTTCACGGACGGTTTTTGTGGAAAGGCCTTTTTTTTCAGAATAGATAGGAACTAATCTTCCCGTGTGAATTCTTTTTTCACCAATTTCATATTCCTTTGGTTCTATTGATATTTTTGAACCAAACTGTTTAACTAAGCCAGCCACAGAAATGGCTTCTCCAATTTTTAAAACTCGAATCAAGTAAGGCTGGTTGAACCAACTTACCTCAACTGTGCCGGTGCCATCGGAAATTATTACTTTTTGAATTATAATATGTGAACGGGTATATTGATTTTTTGCTTCTATTATTTTTCCTGAAATCGTGATAATTTCTCCTACCTGAATTTCGTTTATTTTCGTTATCAGAGAATAGTCTTCATAGCGGGTGGGAAAATAATTAAGTAAGTCGAAGTAAGTATTTATGCCTAAGGCCTTAAGTTTATTTATAGTTATGGAGCTAGTAGAGGGAAGATCGCCAATTGAAATTTTATCTATATCCATTGTTTCATTGCTTCAATTTATCTTAAAAACATCGGTGCGAATGACATCAGTATCAGTAATATCGAGGAAACAACCATAATCACTTTCCAGACACTGTTGTATTTTATTTTTTTCCCAAATATTTTCATAGTTTAAATTGTATCAAATTGTTATAATAAAAGTATGTATTTACCCCGTAGACTTCAATTTCGGTCCCAATACGATAAAGAAAAACTGTTAGCTAAATTTCTATTTTTTTTAACAGGAGCCGTTATTTTAGGATTTATTTTTTTGTTCATACTTTTTGCCTGGTATGCAAAGGACCTGCCCTCACCTTCTAAGCTTTCGGCTCAAACCGGCTACTCAACCGTATTTTATGACCGCGACGGCAAGGTTCTTTATGACATGTATAAAGATAAAAACCGTGTTCCGGTAACATATGACGAGATCCCAAAAACACTTCGAGAGGCGACCATCGCTATTGAGGATAAAAATTTTTATAAGCATGGCGGTTTTTCTCAAATGGGTATGATCCGGGCTGTCTTTAATATGTTTTTAGGCAAAGGACTTCAAAGTGGCTCAACAATAACTCAACAATTAATAAAAAATGTTTTGCTGACAAATCGTCAAACAATTACGAGAAAAGTTCAAGAGATAATTCTTTCGTTTGAGGTAGAAAGACGTTATAAAAAAGATGAAATCTTACTCATGTATTTGAATGAAGCTCCATACGGTGGTAGTTATTGGGGCGTTGGTACGGCGGCTAAAGCCTACTTTGATAAATCTGTTAAAGATTTGAGCTTAGCGGAATCGGCAATTCTAGCCGGATTACCTCAGTCACCCAGTACCTATTCCCCTTTCATTGGAAAAAATGATGCTTGGAAAGATCGGACAAAAAGTGTTCTTCGTCGAATGCGTGAGGACGGATATATAACCCGCGATCAAGAAAATTCCGCTTTAAAAAGAGTGGAATTAACAAAATTCAGTACCCCCAAAATTTTGATTGAAGCGCCTCACTTCGTCTTTTATGTCAAAGATCAGATTGAGCAGGAATATGGATCAAAGATTATTGATCAAGGCGTAAAGATTAAAACAACTTTGTCCTTAGAAGTTCAACAAACTGCTGAAAAAATTGTTAAGGAAGAAATTGCTAAATTAAAAGACTTTAATGCCACCAATGGCGCTGTTGTAGTTCTTGATTCAAAAACGGGAGAAATTTTGGCCATGGTCGGCTCCTATGATTTTAATGATGAAAAATTTGGAAAATTTAATGTGGCCGAACTGGGTCAACGTCAACCAGGAAGTACTTTAAAACCATTTACTTACGGACTTGCTTTTGAAAAGGGTTACACTCCTTCATCAATATTTATGGATGTTAAGACGGTCTTTCCTGATCAAGGCACGGAAGATTATGTTCCCGTTAATTACGACGGTAAATTTCGAGGCCCAGTCCAACTCAGATTTGCCCTTGGAAACTCTATAAATTTACCGGCTGTTAAATCATTGGCAGTACTAGGTGTCCGTGATTTTTTAACCAAATTAAATGATCTCGGAATGCCTACATTTGCGCCAAATTCAGAAAATCTAAAACGTTTCGGACTTTCCTTGACTCTGGGAGGAGGCGAAACAACTTTACTTAATTTAACTTCTGCTTATTCTGTATTGGCAACCGGCGGCTTGAAACATGACGTCAGTTCAATTGGAGATATCACCGATTTTAGAGGAAAAAATATTTTTAAAAAAGTTAGAACTCAGGAAAAACGAGTATTTTCTCCGGAAGTTTCATTTTTGCTTTCCCATATTTTGTCTGATAATAATGCCCGGATGGAAGAATTTGGCCCAAATTCATATCTTAATGTTCCCGGAAAGACTGTAGCCGTCAAAACCGGAACAACCGATGACAAACGGGATAACTGGACAGTCGGTTACACTAAATCGATTACCGTTAGTGTTTGGGTGGGCAATAATGATAATAGTAAAATGAATCCAAAGATTGCGTCAGGTGCTACCGGAGCCTCCCCAATTTGGTACAGAATTATGCGTGAATTACTTAAAAAATATGATGATGGAATAATGGATAAACCGGATAAAGTCAAAGCTTTGACAATCGATGCGTTTTTAGGTGGACTTCCAAAAGACGGTTATCCAACCAGATCAGAATATTATGTCGAAGGGACAGAGCCAAAAGACATCTCACCTTGGTACAAGAAAATAAAAATATCAAAAGCTAACGGGAAACTTGCCAATGAAGTTGAGATAAAAAGTGGCAATTATGAAGAGAAAGATTTTATTGTTATTTCTGAAAGCGATCCAGTTTCAACTGACGGTAAGAACCGTTGGCA
>JBBTYO010000032.1:0-3400 GCA_038061735.1 Patescibacteria group bacterium | reverse complement strand
GAATAACCTGTCCCAAATTTAAAACCGTTATATTCTTTTGGATTATGTGAGGCCGTTATCATCACCATTCCTCGAGTCCTAAAATAATATTGGGCAAAATAACATATTTGGGAAAGAGTAATTCCAATATCAAAAACTTTAATTCCTGATTCTGTCAATCCTTTTACAAAAATATCTCGAAATCGAGGACTTGATTCTCTTGAATCAAAACCGATTACACAATCGTAAATCCGTCGTTGTAATAAATATGTGGCGTAACCTTTAGCAAGTATTAAAACGTTTTCATCGTCAAGATCGGTGCCTACTACGCCACGAAGATCGTAACCGCGAAAGACGTGATCAGGAACGGTTTTCATAGAAATAATTGTATCATAATTTCTAATTTTTAATTCCTAATTTCTAATCAATTTCAAATTTCTAATATTAAATTTCTAAACGTTTTAAAATTAAAAATTAACACTTAAAAATTTATTTAAGGTAATAACAAGCAAGTATGTCTAGTGATTTTTTTACCGAAAACGGTGTCCCATTTGTCTTTGAATTAACATCGATCCGGTGAAGACCCTGATAAAAATTAATCAAATTCTTTTCGTTCCAGTATTTTGCTTGATTAGATAATTTTCCAAGTTGCCATGAAGCCAACTTTGGGATTTTCTCATCTAATTTGACCGATAAAATATTTCTCATGTGACGAGCGAGCATAATAAAAATAAAAATATCCTCTGTTGATTCAGAAAGTGTCTGAAGAGTATTTAAGAATGTTTTTAGATTTCCTGGATAACACGAATCAAGTAGTTTAAAAATTGTCTGACTTGGTTTAAATTCTTTAACCACCGCCCCTTTGATTGATTTTAATTCTCTTGAGCTAGTTTCCTCTTCCCAATCGTAAACCTGAATCGCCTTCGATTCAACAATAGCTTTTATCTTTTTCTCATTTCGCTCGCTCATCTTTTTAAAGACTTTTTTATTTAAGCTTTGAGTAAAATAGGCTCGCTTTGAGGCAAAAAGCGAACTTTCCGAAGATCCCGTTTCGTCAAGATCCAGAACCTGATGATAATCAACATTAACTATTTCAAAATCTTTTTCTTTAAGCAATCTTTGTTGATCGGTAAAATAATTGCGCGAAGAAATCGAATCCTCGCCGCAGATAATCGTGAGCATATCTTATTATAAATTTTTAATTCTTAATTTCAAATTTAAAATCAATTTTTAAATCTTAATTTTTAATGTTTAGAAATTAGATATTTGAAATTGAATAAAAATTTAAAATTTTAATTTAAAAATTGTTGTATTATTAAATCATGTACGATCTTATTTCCGTTGGAAATATTAGTATTGATCTTTATTACAAAGGAAGGTCTTTGACAAATAAAGATGGGCGTTATCAATTGGCTATCGGTGGGAAATACCAGGTTGATTATTTTCATGAAGATATTGGTGGTGGTGGATGTAATGTGGCTGTCGGAGTAGCTAAACATGGATTGAAGACGGCAGTGTTTGCTCGAATCGGGAATAATAATTTTAAAGAGACTATTCTAAATAAATTAAAACAAAAAAATGTATCTAGTGAATTCTGCCAATTTGAAGAAAACTATAATATTGTTTCTTCAATATTACTTACAGATTCCGGTGAAAGAACAATCATCAGTTATGACACTCCTGGACATTTGGTAAAAAAATTCTTTCTTCATGATCAGCTGAAAAAAGCGAAAAATATTTACATTTCCTCTCTCTCAAATGTGTCTCTTGAAGATAAAATTGAAATAATTACATACCTAAAAGGGGATCAGACGCTGACTTTTGTTAATCTATCAATTACTGATTGCAAGCGTGAACCAGAAACACTTTATAAAGTATTTGATAGTTTAGACGTTTTAATAATCAATGCACATGAATATTCTGAACTCGTCAAGCAACCTTACGAAAAAATTGATTTTAAAAATTTAGAAGTAACACTCCCCTATCTCAAAAATAGAATTTTGATTGTCACTGACGCCGAAAAAGGTAGCTTCGGTTATTTTAAAAACGAAAAATATTTTCAAGAAGCGGTCAAGCCAGAAAAAATCGTTGATACAACTGGCGCCGGCGACGCTTATACGGCAGGATTTATTGCAGAATATTTAAAATCGAAAAATATTAAGTCTGCCATGGAATCAGGGGCAAAGTACGCAGCTGAAAAGCTGGGAAGAATTGGAGCAAATTAACAAGCTGTATAGGGTCAGACCCTCCAGGAGGGTCTGACCCTAATGAAGATAAATGTAAGCTAACCCACATGCCACCGCGTCAGCCTCATCATCTTGTTTAATATCGATATTTGTTGTTAAACGGATCATCTTTTGTACTGATTTTTTGTCGGCCTGACCATAACCAGTTACAATCTGTTTTATCTGTAATGGGGTCAGAAACTCAACTTTAATATTATTTTGAGCAGCCAGTAGCATCACAATTCCTTGTGCTTGAGCAACCCTGATAAAAGTTTTCTGATTTTTAAAAAATAAAAGTTGTTCAAGAACCATGACATCAGGTTTATATTTATTACAGATTTTTTTTAACTGTAAATAAATTTCTTTCAATCTTATTTCCGTTGGTAAATTCTTTAACGTTTTAATAAGCGCGGAAGTGACGTACTTTTTATCCTTAAAAATCGCATAACCGGTTCGTTCTATACCGGAATCGATCGAAATAATAGTCATGGGATATTATAAACAATAAATAAGTTAAATATTAAACAATTACGGATCAATTATTGCTAAATTGTTGGATAACCAACATGAACTATAGTATAATGTCACACTAATTATGTTGTCCCAAGAGTCTATTAGAAAAATATCAAAACCACTACTTGTAAGTGGTTTTGTACTAGATGGTATTAATAAACTAGGTAATTTTTGGCATGTAATTCCTCCCAAGCTTTTGGGAAGTGATAATTTAATTGCTAATCATATTGGTAATTTTGGAACTTCTGCTATTTTAACCTCGATTGTTAGAAATAAGATATTAGACAATATGTCTTATTTTGATCGATTAGAAAAAAGAAAGGGAGAAGAATTTGTTGATAAATTAAAAAATATAATAACTTTTACAAGCGTCGCCATGCTCTATATTGCATGGGAAGGCGTAATGCATCCTTTAGCAAAAGGAAGTAATCCTGAAATCGTCGGAGATATTGCAGTTGCTCTTGCTGCTCCCTTATTATATTTAGCAAGTTATCCAAAACATAGGGATTCTGTACTATTTTAAATAGTTGTTTCATCTACTTTATAAGCGCGGAAATCACGTCAATTTATTCAGGAATTTGAATATTTATACAGAAGATTTTTAGTAAGAAAGTAAACTCATCAATACTACTGAGAAAAAAGATGGGAGAGTCGCTACTTAGTAACTCTCGACTAAAACCCTT
>JBBTYO010000031.1:0-13065 GCA_038061735.1 Patescibacteria group bacterium | reverse complement strand
AAAAAAGCACCCGCCCAGAGCGGGTTTTTTTAAAGACTTCTGAAACTGGATTAAGGGATAAATGCGGCATCTTCGGGATTTATGGTAAAGGTCAAGATGTGGCCAGAATTAGTTTTTTTGGTTTATACAGTCTTCAACATAGAGGTCAGGAAGGTGCAGGAATTACAGTCACCAACGGTAAAAATTTAAAAAGTGTTAAAGGATTAGGATTGGTTTCATCCGTTTTTAATGAAGAAAAAATAAATTCTCTTAAGGGATTTGCCGCCATCGGTCATACTCGTTATTCAACAACCGGCGGCAATAATCTTTGCAATGTTCAACCAGTCGTTTTAAATTTGAAAGATGAAGATTTTGCTTTAGCTCATAATGGTAATATTATCAATGCTATGGATTTGGCTCGCGAACTGCCTTCAAATATTAATCTATCTTCAACTTCCGATACGGAAATTATGGGTTGGGTAATAAAAAATTCAGAAGGCCGTAATTGGGAAGATAAAATTCTTACTTCTTTCAATAAATTTCAAGGTGCCTTCAGTATGATTTCTTTAACCAAAAATAAGCTTATTGCCTTTAGGGACACGTTTGGTTTTAGACCTTTGGTTTTAGGCCAATTAAACGATTCATATGTTGTTTGTTCTGAAACTTGTGCTTTGGACACAGTCGGGGCAAAATTTATTAGAGAGGTCGCCCCTGGAGAAATAATTGTTATTGATGATAAAGGAATGAGAAGCGTCGGTAAAATTAGATCACCCAAAAAAGCATTCTGTCTTTTTGAATATGTTTACTTAGCTCGACCTGATAGTATTTTTGATAAACAATTAGTTCATCAAGTCAGACAAAGATCAGGAGAGATATTGGCTCATGAATCGCCTGTTGGAGCTGATATGGTCGTGGCTGTTCCCGATTCCGGAACGTCGGCGGCCATTGGTTATTCAAAAGCTTCAGGAATTCCTTATGGCGAAGTTCTTATTAAAAACAGATATATTGGTAGGACCTTTATTCAACCAGAACAAAATATTCGCGAAATGGGTGTTAGGATAAAATTCAATCCTCTAAAAGAAATTGTTCGGGACAAAAGGATCATCATTGTTGATGATTCGATTGTCCGGGGAACAACAATTAAAAAAATAGTAAAAATGTTAAAAAATTGTGGTGCAAAAAAAATTCACATTCGAGTCTGTTCTCCTCCGGTTACAGATCCATGTTACTTTGGAATTGATACTCCAGATAAAAAACAATTGATTGCTTCCCATATGTCAGTAAAGGAAATAAAAAAATTTATTGGAGCTGATTCGCTTGCTTATCTGAGCCTAGAGGGGTTAAAAAAAGCGTCACGGATTAAATCAAATAAATTGTGCGATTCATGTTTTACCGGCAAATATCCTATGCCCGTCAAGGGTGGTTTTAGAAAAGATGTTTTTGAAACGATTAGTTAATGTAAATAATGAATTTATGAAAAAATTAGCTATTTTAATTTCTGATGCTGGTACTGGTACAAATCTTCAAGCGATTATTAATTCGGTAAAAAATAAAAAACTAAAAGCGAAGATTGCATTAGTTATTAGCAGTTCTAAAAATGCCTATGGTTTACAAAGAGCAAAAAAAAATCATATTTCAACGATGGTCGTAGGAAAAAAAGACAACTTAGAAAAAATATTGAAAGATAATCAGATTGACCTAGTTGTTTTGGCTGGTTGGAAATTAATTATTCCTAGAACTTTGATTAATACGTTTAAAAATAAAGTTCTTAACCTCCATCCTGGCCTTATACCGGATACGATGAATGGCGTTGTTAATAATCCGGATAAAACAATTGGTCTTTGGAATCGAGGAAAGTTAACCGATATTGCAATTAAAAACTTTTTAGATAAAAAGGCAACCTATGCTGGATCAACTGTTCATTTCTTAAGTCAAGAATTTGATTTTGGACCAATTCTTGCCCGTTGCTTTGAAAAAATATTACCAAACGATAATGTTGAAAGTCTTTATAAAAGATTAAAGAAAAAAGAAAATGAAATTTATGTTGAGTCGTTGATGAAATTGTGTAATTAATATGAAAATTTTAATAATCGGTTCTGGCGGACGGGAACATGCACTGGGTTGGAAAATAAAACAATCACCTCTAGTGGAAAAAATCTATTTTGCCCCAGGAAATCCCGGAACAAAAGAAATTGGTGAAAATATTGCAATTGAAACATTGGATTTTAAAAAATTATTAAAATTCGCCAAGTCAAAAAAAATTGATTTAACGGTTGTTGGTCCGGAAACTCCTTTAGTTTTGGGAATTTCCGATGTTTTTAGAAAAGAAAAACTAAAGATTTTTGGCCCATCTAGAAAAGCGAGTCAGATAGAAGGATCAAAAACCTTCTCTAAACAGTTGATGAAAAAATATAAAATTCCAACAGCCACATATTTTTCTTTTAAAGATTTTAATGAGGCAAATAAATATCTGCAACACGTTAAGTATCCTCAGGTTATAAAAGCCGATGGTTTATCTTTAGGAAAAGGAGTGGTTATTTGTAAAAACAGAAAAGATGCAGAAAAATTTTTAAAACAGTTAATGGTTGATAAAATTTTTGGCAGGTCAGGAGAAAAAATCATTATTGAAGAATGTTTATATGGCCAAGAAATATCATTTATGGTAATAACTGACGGAAAAGACTTTCTATCTTTTCTGCCTTCCCAAGATCATAAGAGGTTGAACGAAAATAACCAAGGCCCAAATACCGGTGGTATGGGCGCTTATACTCCAGTTCCATTTTTAGATAAAAAATTAATTAAACAAATTGAAAAAGAAATTGTTGTTCCAACCATTAAAGCAATGGCGAAAGAAGGTTGTCTTTATCAGGGTATCCTCTACCCGGGTTTAATTCTGACAAAAGAAGGACCGAAGGTTTTGGAATATAACTGTCGTTTTGGTGATCCGGAAACCCAACCTCTAATGATGAGCCTTGAATCGGATTTAGTTGAAATTTTTCTCGCTCAACAAAAAAATAAGTTAAAAAATAAAAAATTAGTCTTTAAAAAAGGATTTTCTGTTGGTGTAGTCCTTACCTCTTCCGGTTATCCTGGAGAATATAAAAAAGGAGGTCAGATAATCGGATTAGATAAAGTTAATGATAAAGATGTTCAAATATTTCATGCCGGAACCAAGGAAGTTGATAAAAAAATTATTACTAATGGTGGTCGAGTTTTATCGGTCACTGCAAAAGGTACAACACTCGATGAAACCATTAAAAAAGCCTATCAATATATTGGAAAAAAAGGAGTCTATTTTAAAGGAATGCAATATAGAAAAGATATTGGAAAAAACGGTTTAATATTTGGAGATAAATATGATTAGTAGAGTTGAAATAATTTCAAGAATACCCGATGCTCGTGCAAAATTAAAAAAAAATCAACTTCATCATACGAATAAAAATGTCGAAGAAGTTTTTTTAGTCGATGTGTATACAATTAAAAAGGATTTTAAGCAAAACCAGTTGGAACAAATTGCTTCGTCTCTGACAAATCCTGTCTACCAGGATTTTAAAATAAATGAACCAACGATAGTCAGTAAATTTTCCTGGGGGATAGAGACCTGTTTTTTACCAGGTGTCACTGATAATATCGCCAACACCGTTAAAGAAATTATTAAAGACCAATTAAAGATAAAATTTATTGGTGATCAGGGAGTTTTCTCTTCTAAATTATTACTTATCGACGGAAAACTTGATGAAAAACAAATTAAACAAATCGGTTTTGGTTTAATTAATCCACTTATTAACCGAGTTCATTTCAAAAGTCAAAAAGATTATCTAAAAGATAAAGGAATGGATAAGATTGCCCCTCAGGTAAATTTATCTTCCGCCAATCAAGTTGATATTGTTGATTTGAATGTAACTGATGATGAACTAACAGCGATTGGAAAAACAGGAATAAAAAATAAAGATGGTACAAATCGTGGCCCCCTCGCCCTTGACCTTTCTTATATGAAAGCCATAAAAAAATATTTTAATAAATTGAAAAGAAATCCAACTGATATTGAACTTGAGTCAATCGCACAAACATGGTCAGAACATTGTCATCATACAATTTTTGCCGACCCGATCGATGAAATAAAAACTGGTTTATTTAATAATTATATTAAGAGGGCAACTGTTGAAATTAGAAATAAAAAGGGCAAACGAGATCTCTGTACTTCAGTCTTTACAGATAATTCCGGAGCTATAAAATTTGATAAAGATTATATTATTTCCCATAAAGTTGAAACTCATAACAGTCCATCTGCTCTCGACCCCTTTGGTGGAGCCATTACCGGAATTGTTGGTGTTAATCGGGACGCAATCGGCTTTGATATGGGTGCCAAACCGATTGCTAATTATTATGGATTTTGTTTCGCCGATCCGAATTTAAAATCCCAACTTTTTCGGGATAAAGAAAAAAAACAATCATTACTTTCTCCCCGCCGAATTTTAGACGGAGTGGTGGCCGGTGTTAATTCCGGAGGTAACTGCTCAGGTATCCCAACTCCTCAGGGTTTTTTATACTTTAATAATCGTTATCAAGGAAAGCCTTTGATCTTTGTTGGCACAGTTGGTTTGATTCCAAAAAAATCTTCTGTTATAAAAAGGGCCCGTCCAGGAGATTATATCGTCGTGGTTGGAGGTCGAGTTGGTCAGGATGGAATTCACGGGGCAACATTTTCTTCTGAAGCTTTATCCTCTGGTAGCCCCGCAGGAGCTGTTCAGATCGGTGACCCAATTACGCAAAAAAAACTAAGTGACGCAATTATCAAAGAAGCCCGTGACCTGAAACTTTACAATAGCATTACTGATAATGGCGCCGGCGGACTTTCCTGTTCGGTTGCCGAAATGGCCAAAGAATCAAACGGGTGTTTGGTCAACTTAGAAAAAGTACCTTTAAAATATCCGGGGCTTGAGCCTTGGAAAATTTGGATTTCCGAATCACAAGAAAGAATGACTTTGGCCGTTCATAAAAATCGTTGGTTAAAATTCTCAAAGTTAATGATAAGCCGCGATGTTGAAGCCACAGTTATTGGTGAGTTTAATAACAGCGGTCAGTGTGTCGTTAAATACCATAAAAAAACAGTCATGGATATTGACATGGAATTTCTTCATAACGGTTTGCCCGTTAGACCAATGAAGACAACGCCGGTAAAATCATCATTCAAAGAACCTGTTATTCCTCAACAAAAAAAATTAAATGAAGTTTTACTTTTAATGATGCAAAGGTTAAATATCAGCAGTTTCGAATTTATTTCCAGTCAGTATGATCATGAAGTACAGGCTAATTCTGCTATAAAACCGTTACAAGGTAAAGGAAAAGTTAATGGTGAAACATCAGTTGTAAGACCTATCTTTAATTCTTCTGGTGCTGTTGCTCTATCACAAGGATTATATCCAAGTTATAGCGAGATTGATTGTTACCAAATGGCTGGAGCCAGTATTGATACTGCCATCAGAAATTTAGTGGCCTCGGGAGTTGATATTGATAAAATTGCTCTCCTTGATAATTTTTGTTGGTGTAGCTCTAATGATCCACAAAGACTTTATCAACTAAAAAAAGCTTCCGAAGCCTGCTATGATTTCGCTAAAATCTATGAAACTCCATTCATCTCTGGAAAAGATAGTATGTTTAATGATTTTAAAGGCTATGATGAAAAAGGTAACTCAATAAAAATATCTGTCCCTCCAACACTTTTAATTTCCTCGCTAGGATTGATCGAAGACGTTTTAAAAATAATTTCTATTGATATTAAATTTCCGGGTGACCCAATTTATATTCTTGGAGAAACAAAAGATGAACTTGGTGGATCAGAGTATTTTGCCATGAATAAATCAATAGGTAATAACGTTCCTAAAGTAGATGGTAATAAAAATAAAAAACTTTATCAAAGTTTCTATAAGGCTAGTCAAAAACAATTGATCTCTTCAGCAATTAGCATTACTCGAGGTGGTTTAGGAGTTGCTTTAGTTAAAACCGCTCTTGCCGGAAAATTAGGCTTAGAAGTTTCTTTAAATAATTTATCTGGATTAGGAATCAGAAATGATTTTACTCTATTTTCCGAAAGTCAGGGACGAATATTAGTAACAATTAATCCAAAAAATAAAAAAGAATTTGAAAAGATCATGAAAGAAAATGTAATTAAACAAATTGGCCAAGTAACAGATGATCAACGGTTAGTGATAAAAGGTTTGGATAATAAAATCATTGTTAATCTAGATTTAAAAAAAATAGAAAAAAATTATAAGTCAACATTTAAAAATTATTAATAACACATGTCATTCCCGCGTAGGCGGGAATCCAGACACCAAGCACTGGATCTCCTTCTTCAAAGGGATGATAAACAAACAACTATGATTAAGCCAAAAATTATCGTTCTTTCCGGCTACGGTCTAAACTGTGAGGATGAAACCAAATACGCCTTTGAACTGGCTGGTGGACAAGGACAAATAATTCACATTAATGACCTGATAAAAAATAAAAATCTATTAAATGACTTCCAGATTATGGCTATTCCCGGTGGATTTGCTTATGGCGACGATACCGGATCCGGTAATGCTTACGGTCTAAAACTAAGAAATCACCTTTGGGAAAATATTTCAAAATTTGTAACAAAAGATAAGCTTGTTATTGGAATTTGTAATGGTTTTCAAGTTTTGGTTAATTTGGGATTAGTACCAGCTCTCAATAAAAAGTACGGTGAAAGGCAAGCGGCTCTTTTACCAAATGAGTCAACCCGCTATACGACCGGTTGGTTTGATTTAAAAATAACAAGTGACGCACCATGGCTCACCGGAATTAAAGAAATTTCTTTACCAATTGCTCATGGCGAAGGTAAATTTTTTGCTTCAAATGAAATCTTGAAACAAATAAATAATAAAAATTTAGTTGCTTTGAAATATTCAAATATTAACCCGACCGAAACTTTGGAGCATATCGCCGGAATAACCGACGAAAGTAAAAGAATTTTCGGGTTAATGCCCCACCCAGAACGGGCAATGTTTTTTACCCAACTCCCCAATTGGCCTTATCTTAAGGAAAAATATTTAAGATCTGGAACAAAGCTTCCAGAATTTGGACCGGGGTTACAAATTTTCAAAAATGGGGTAAACTATTTTAAGTAACTATGAATAATCAATATACAATTGCAACCCTTGGGAGTCATTCTGCCCTTCAGATTTTAAAGGGGGCTCACGACGAAGGATTTAAAACTCTCGTTATAGCACTTAATAAACAGATTGGTTTTTATAAAAGATTTCCATTTATTGATGAAATTATTGGAGTTAATGCATTTTCAGAATTTCCGGATATTGAAAAAAAACTTATTAACAAAAACGTCATTGTTATCCCTCACGGGTCTTTCGTCGCCTATCTTGGCATGGAAGGCAACAAAATAATGACTCTTCCTTACTTTGGTAACAAACGAGTTCTTGATTTTGAATTTGATCGCGTAAAACAGGGAAACTGGCTAAAAGAATCAGGGATAAATACACCGAAAGAATACAAAAATATTGAAGATGTTGAATTTCCAGTCATTATCAAGTCGTTTGGGGCGGCTGGTGGGAAAGGTTACTATTTGGTCAACAATAAACAGGATCTAGAAGATAAGATCAAAAAATTTAAAGATAAACAGTATGTTATTCAACAATATGTGGTTGGAGTTTCATTATATATTCATTATTTTTATTCGTCATTAACTAATAAATTAGAAATCATGAGTATGGATAGAAGATACGAAACTAATGTAGATGCGCTTGGTAGACTTCCATTTAACGTCGATCCAAGTTACGTCGTCGTCGGTAACAGCCCATTGGTACTACGAGAATCAATGTTGCCGGAAGCTTACTCAATGGGAGAAAAAGTTGTTAAAAAATCCCAAGAGTTGATAAGGCCTAAAGGATTATTCGGACCTTTCTGTTTGGAAACAATCATAACACCTGATCAAAAATTTTATGTGATCGAGATCTCTGCCCGAATCGTTGCCGGAACAAACTTATTCATTGAAGGTTCACCATACACAGATTTGACTTATAATGAACCTATGAGCACGGGCCGAAGAATCGCCAGAGAAATTAAAAATGCAATTGAAAATAACAAGTTAGATTTGATATTAGATTAAAAATTTAGTTAGACTCGGTAAGGTAATTTTTTCACAAAATCTACAAAAGTGAAAAAATTACTCTTACCTCGTCTTAAATAATAAATATGAAAAATTTACTAAAAAATTATGATCTCTCAAAAATTACGATAGCCACTCTCGGTTCTCATTCTGCTCTTGACGTTTGTAGGGGTGCCAAGAACGAGGGCTTCTCGACTTTGGTCATTACCGAAAAAGGCCGGGAAAAAACTTACGAAAAATATTATAAAACCGACGGAAAACTTGGCTGTGTCGACGAAACCATAACTCTTGATAAATTTTCCGATTTACTTAAACTTGAAATTCAAAAACGATTATTAGAAAAAAATGCCATTTTTGTCCCTAACCGCTCTTTTGAGGCTTACTTAAATTTTAATTATGAGACGATTGAAAATGATTTCAATATTCCGATGTTTGGCAATCGTCAACTTCTAAAGATTGAAGAGCGGGGTCGGACCGAAAATCAATATTATTTACTCGAAAAATCAAGAATTAAATATCCAAAACAATTTAAGGATCCAAAAGAAATTGACCGTTTGTGCTTGATCAAAGTTCAGGAAAAAAAACGGGTCTTTGAGCGGGCTTTCTTTTTAGCAGAAAATTATCAAGATTATAAAAAACAAGTTGATGAAAAATTAAAACAGGGAATCTTTACTGAAGAACAATTGGAACAGGCGGTCATAGAAGAGTTTGTTGTTGGCGTTCAGGTTAATTTTAATTTTTTCTATTCCCCTATTTCTGATCGCCTTGAATTATTGGGTACAGATATGCGAAGACAAACCAATATCGAAGGCTTGCTCAAAATCCCCTCTTCTTATCAAACTGAAGTTTCCAAAAAAATTAATATTAAATACGAAGAGGCCGGACACATTGCTGTGACCGTCCTCGAATCGATGTTGGAAAAAGCATTTGAGTTGGGGGAAAAATTTGTCAAAACCAGTCAGGAATTATTTTCCCCAGGAATTATTGGGCCTTTTGCTTTGCAAAGTATTATTATCGCCGGCCCTCCAAAAAAAGATATTGTTGTCATTGATATTTCCCCCCGTATGCCGGGATCTCCGGGGATTGCATCTACTCCATATGGAAATTATCTATACGGAAAAAATGTTTCTGTGGGAGAAAGGGTAGCGATGGAAATAAAAGAGGCGATTAAAATTAATAGTTTTGCTAAAATATTATCATAATGAAAAATTTTGATTTCTCTACTTATCTTTCCCCCCTTACCTGGCGTTACGGATCTCCCGAAATGAGAAAGATCTTCAGTGAAAAACATAAGTATGAACTGTGGAGAAAAATTTGGGTTGCTCTTGCAGAAGCTCAGCATCAAGTAGGACTTGTTAACAAGGAAGAGCTTGATGATTTGAAAAAAAATGAAAAAAATATTGATATAGAAAAAATATTTGAATACGAAAAGGAAACTAAACACGATGTGGTGGCGGCGATCAAGGAATTTGCAGAAATTACTAAAGTCGGCGGTAGGAAAATTCATTTGGGGGCAACTAGTATGGATATCGTTGATAACGCTGACATGGTGAGAATTCAAGAAGCTTTAATTATTGTTGAAAATAAAGTTGTAGTAATTTTAAATTTGTTATCTAAAAAAATTGAAGAGTACGCCGATTTTCCTTGCTTAGGGTACACTCATTTACAACCGGCAGAACCAACCACTGTTGGTTACCGCCTAGCTTTTTATGCACAGGATTTATTAACCGCTTATGAATCTATTCAATTCGCCAAAAAAACTGTCAAGGGAAAAGGAATGAAAGGTGCAGTTGGAACAAGTGCAAGTTATAAAGAATTATTGAAAGACCTGCCTGCGCAGGCAGGTAAAACAACATCTGTTGGAGAGTTAGAAACTAAAGTAATGAAAAGTTTGGGAATTGACGGCGCCTTGATCTCTGGTCAGGTCTATCCCCGACTTTATGATTTTATTGTTTTAAATAGTTTGGTGATGGTCACCTCGGCCCTTGCCAAATTTGCCGGAGACCTACGAATTCTTCAATCGCCACTTTACGGTGAATGGTCGGAACCTTTTGGGAAAAATCAGGTTGGATCTTCGGCTATGCCTTTCAAAAAAAATCCCATTAACAGCGAAAATATTTGTTCTCTCGCCCGTTTTGTAGCTTCTCTTCCACAAGTAGCTAGTGAAAATGCTTCTCTTTCTTATCTTGAAAGAACTCTTGATGATTCAGCTAATAAAAGAATTATTATTGCCGAAGCTTTTTTGACAACCGATCAAATTTTAATAACTGCTGAAAAAATTATTGCCGGTTTAGTAATAAATAAAGAGCGAATTAGTTTTAACTTAAGGCAGTATGCCTCGTTTGCTGCATCTGAATCAATAATACTTGAGGCAGTCAAAAATGGAGCCGACCGCCAGGAAATGCACGAAGTTTTAAGAATAAATTCGATGATTGCTTGGGGGGATATTCAAAATGGTAAAAAAAATCCGATGATTGATTTATTAATAAAAGACAAACTTGTGAGTAAATATTTAAA
Source organism: Patescibacteria group bacterium (assembly GCA_038061735.1). Lineage (GTDB taxonomy): Bacteria > Patescibacteriota > Microgenomatia > UBA1406 > GWC2-37-13 > GWC2-37-13. The sequence continues at coordinate 2,423 of JBBTYO010000031.1, read as the reverse complement.
TAAAAATCAATTAGAAAAATTAATGGAAGTCGAAAATCATATTGGTGATGCGCCTGAAAGAGCAGAACAATTAGTTAAAATTATTAAACGAATATGAAAAATATAACGGTTTCAGTTATTATGGGAAGTGATTCTGATCTTGAAGTTATGAAAGGCGCTCTTGATATTTTAAATGGATTTGGTGTCAGTAATGAAGTTCTAGTTTTATCAGCCCATCGGACATTTGAAGCAACGAGAGAATATGCAATGTCCGCAATTGAAAGAGGAATAAAAATAATCATTGCCGGGGCTGGTGGTTCGGCTCATCTCCCTGGTGTCATTGCGGCCATGTTCCCGCTACCTGTGATCGGCGTCCCTATAAAATCAAAATCGCTGGAAGGATTAGATTCTCTGCTTTCAATTGTGCAAATGCCGCCTGGGATACCGGTTGCCACCGTTGGAATTAATGGAGCAAAAAATGCCGGACTTTTGGCGATTCAAATACTTTCAACCAGTGATAAAGAATTGGCCAAAAAATTAAATGACTTTCGCTCAAAACAAAAAGAAACCGTCTTAAAAAAAACAGAAAAACTAAAATCACTTGGAGTGGAAAAATATTTATCAATTCTAAAAAAATAATATGATCACCGAAAAAGTAATTCTTGAATCTCTCCCAAAAGTATTAAAAACTATTGATTTGCCCTTGGGGAAAAAGATCCAGGGAAAGGTCCGCGATATTTATTTTAAAGATAAAAAAAGAATTTTAATAACTACCGATCGTCAATCAGCCTTTGATGTCATTTTGGGTAATATTCCTTTTAAGGGAGCTGTACTAAATCAGTTAGCGGCTTTTTGGTTTAAAAAAACTAAAAAAATTGTTAATAATCACCTGCTTGATGTCCCTGATCCAAATGTTTCCGTTGTAAAAAACTGTGAACCGATTCAAGTTGAGATGGTAGTTCGAGGATATATTTCCGGAGTTACCAATACTTCAATATGGGGTTCATATGAAAAAGGAAAAAGAGTAATCTATGGATTAAAATTCCCAGACGGATTGAAAAAAAATCAAAAACTTGAAGAGCCTGTTATCACGCCGACTACTCACCCACTCGTGGGAGCCAAAGGTCATGATGAAAGATTGACAAGAGAGCAAATAATTGCAAAAAAATTAGTCAGTGAAAAACTTTATACGCAAATGGAAAAAGTTTCCTTGGAGCTTTTCAAATTTGGAACAAAACTCTGCCTTTCGAAAGGATTAATCCTCGTTGATACAAAATATGAATTTGGACTTCATAACGATAAATTAACTTTAATTGATGAAATCCACACACCTGATTCTTCCCGATTCTGGATTGCGAAGACATATAAGACACTATTCAATAAAGGTTTGGAGCCGGAAAACTTTGATAAAGAATTTTTGCGATTGTGGTATGTAAAGAGAGGTTACCGAGGCGATGGTCCCCCGCCAAAAATGGCTAAGGAACTAATCGTCGCCGTTGCTCAAAGGTACATTGGAGTTTACGAAAAACTCACCGGTAAAAAATTCAAAGCCTTCGAGTATCCGATTGAGGATAGGATAAAGAAGAATTTGAAATCTTACTTGTAAACAAACTCCATTTGAGTCGGATTATAAGAACTTCTAGTTATTTTGATTTAAGCAAATTTATCTGATAATCTAAGGACGATGAATGCTATTTTTGATCGACTTGCTGGTATACAAGAAAGAAATCTTAGAAAGCAATCTGATATATACTTTACAATGCCAATAATATTGGACGTCAAAATTCAACTTTATACAAGATTATTCAAAAAATATTTTTCAATAATTGAAGCTGTTAGTCTATTAAGCGGCACTTCAATACCCCAAATATTTCTTGCCAGACTTATTGGAATGCCGGCAACTTTTATGGCAGAATTTTCCCCTTACCCTCAAGCCGCCCCGGCTTATACTCTTGGCCGAATCACTGACGATATGGCAGATGGTGATTTAGACCCAAAAGTTTTTGGATACAACAATTTTCCCGATTATGTAAAAGCAGCTAAAAGCCAAATAAGAAACAGAGGTACTGAAGTAAAAAGAGGTATTGCCCTTGATTTTTTGCTCAAAAATACACTTGAGGATCTTGAAAGAATTCAAAAACCGGGCGACGACGTCAGGAAGGATTGGGACATGTTTCTTGATGCGATGCTGGTTGAATATGATAGAAGAGTCAATCATAAAATACTGACAAAAGCCGGACTAAAAACTATTGATGACAACTCTTTCAGTTATGCTCACAATATAATGCTTATTGCTCTCCGTTCAAAAACCAGGTTCAAAAATATCGAAGAGATAGCTCAACTTCAGGGTAAAATATTTGCCCTTGCCGATCTAAAACCAGAGTTCGCTCTATACTTTACCCCATAATTCAGACCACTGGTCAAGATATGTTTTGACCAGTTAA
>JBBTYO010000030.1:0-18622 GCA_038061735.1 Patescibacteria group bacterium | reverse complement strand
CCATGGAAAATTTTACTCCGATTGCTACTCTTAAAAAGAAAAAAAAGATTAATAAACTTCTAATTATTGGGAACCTATTTTTAGTCATCATTATGGCCATTGGAGGCTATTTTTACTACAACAATGTTTTGCTGACGAAAGAACAAAAGGCAGAAGTCCCTTCTGGAATTCCTGAACCCTGGCCCACGAATAACAAATGTCCCGATGGTAGTGAACCTTCAGCTAGAAATCAAACTGAGGGATGTCCAGGTGGAGGATATCTTATAGAAAATATTTGTGGAACAGGTGAAAATAAAAAATGGTATACCGTTAGTACAGCAAATTGTGGACCTGCAACATATACTGGTGCGTTTGGTTGTCCGGCCGGGACGAATATTAGCTGCGGCCCATATACTGACGCAGGAGCAATGCTTGATGTAGGCGGTCCTGGAAGCGGAACAATAGGAGGAACAAGCGGAATAGGAACATGTAACACATATGCGCCTATTCTTTGGGCAGGTCCAGGCGGCAACTGTCAGATAAACTGTCTTTGCTGTCCAACAGGAACCAGATATAGTTGTACGACTTCGTCCAATACTTATGAATATGCTACAGTGAGCAACAGACAATATATTTGCAAAGATAACAACCATGCGGATAAATATATTAGCAGTAGACCAAACCCAGCCTACAATCCTTCATTACCTCCAGAAGATCAGACTGGAGTGTGTTTTGAAGATGGGTTAAATAATCAAGGACAACCTAAGTGGAAATGTTTAAAGACACTGACTACTTGTGCTCCAAGCGTTTGTTCCTGCGGGACAGAAATAGCTGTCTCGCCAACGCCAATACCGACTGCAACTGATGTCCCAGTTCTAACCAATACACCAATTCCAACCAATACTCCAACTTCAACGCCAACTAACACTCCAACTGCGACGCCAATTATTTCTAATACACCAACGGTTACTCCATTAATTTCCAACACGCCGACCGTGACACCTTTGATATCAAATACCCCAACGGTAACGCCGCTTGTCTCAAACACCCCTGGGCCATCGGCGACACCAATTCCGGTTCTTTGCGGAACTAAAAGCTGTGATAATGCCACAAATCCTTGTAGAAGCGGATATAACTGTGTCCAAGCCAATGACGGATCAAACTACTGCACGAGTCCCGACTTTACCGATGCCTGTAAAGCCAACCCATCATACAATGCTTGTTGTATAGCACCGGGACAACCAACCGCTACCCCAACCGAAATTATTTTGGCTAAAGTTTCCACTTCTCCAACAACGGTTGTGAAATTATTGCAAACAGGTATGATACAATCATTTATGTATTTCATTCCGGCAATTATTATGTTAGTCGGATTAATATTATAATTTTTTAATAAATTTATGGCTAAAACAACAGATTCGAAGGCTGATTTCGGAGGAGCTCTTGGTAAGTTAGAAGTTACACTGGAAGAATATTTGGTAAAAAAAGCACCGTTTCAACTTCCAGAAAATGTCAAAGAGATCATCGTCAAGTTTGCGCCATATTTGGCAATTTTAGGGGTAGTTATGGGTATTCCAGGAGTTTTGGCTCTACTTGGTGCTGGAACAATTCTAGCTCCTCTTGGATTTGTTGGAGGAATGATGGCTGGACGACCATTTTTAGGAGTAGGATTCATTGTTAACGTTTTATTTCTAGGAGTCATGGTCTTACTTGAAGCATTAGCCATTCCAGGATTATTTTCGAGGTCCAAAAAAGCTTGGACTTTTCTATATTGGAGCGCACTAGTTGGTGTTGTCCAAAATATTGTCAGCTTTAATATTGGAGGGTTAGTCATTGGAGGTCTAATCTCAATGTATTTCCTTTTCCAGGTAAAAGAATATTATAAATAAAAACGGGGACTCCCAAGTCGAAAAAAATTAAGCGTCGCGCTTTTCTTTTACACCTTTATTATATTGTCATCTCCGCGGAGGCGGGGATCCAGACCCATATTAGAATGAATTTGGATGACTATAATTATTTTTTACCGGAAAAAAATATTGCCTTAGAGCCAGTTGTTCCCCGCGACTCCTCAAAACTATTTGTCTATGATACGACCGTGGATAAGATAATATTTGATTATTTTTATAATATCGATAAATACCTTCTAAAAGATTCCTTTATGGTTATGAACAATACTAAAGTACTTCCGGCGAGAGTAGTAATGAAAAAAGAAAATGGCGGCAAGGTTGTTATTTTATTTTTAGTTAATGAAATTATTAATAATATTTTATCGGTGATTGTTGACAGAAAAATTTCTGTTGGAGAAAAAATTTATTTTGACACTTCGACTTCGCTCAGTGTAAATTTTCTTGAAGTTGTTGGACAAAATAAAAATATTTTTAAAGTTAAATTTAATTTTTCTAAGCAAAAACTTTTCTCTCTTTTAGAAAAGTACGGAACCATGCCAATCCCCCCTTATTTGAAAAAATCTCCGTTGAATAGGGATGAACTGCTAGAAAAATATCAGACGATCTTTGCAAAAACTGATGGATCAGCGGCCGCACCGACCGCCTCTTTACATTTTACGGATTCGGTTTTTGACAAGCTAGATAAAAAAGGGATTGAGCGACTTTTTGTCACCCTTCATGTTGGAATGGGAACATTTGCACCAATTACCGATGAAAATATTAAACAAAAAAAACTTCATAATGAGTACTATGAAGTTGATTCACGAATGCTTCAATCTATCAATAAATTAAAACAAGAGGGGAAAAAACTGGTGGCAGTGGGGACGACGGTTGTTCGAACATTGGAGTCGGCAGCGGTCGCAAATTTTATCACACGAGAGTCTCACCACTTCGTGGTCCCCTCGAAAGTGAAAAATTTTCTTGATAAAACGGACCTTTTTATCTTTCCTCCCTACGATTTCAAGTTGGTTGATATTATGATCACCAACTTTCATCTGCCAAAGTCATCTCTGATGATGTTGGTTGAAGCATTTTTACAGTATCGAGGTGCAAAAAGAGATCTCGTCGAGCTGTATAATATTGCTATTAAAAATGACTTTCGTTTTTATTCGTTTGGGGACGTAATGTTAATTTTATGAATAATTTTTTTAGAGTAAATCATAATTCCTCCAAGTCCAAAGCCCGATTGGGGGAGATTAAAACAGATCACGGAGTGATTAAGACACCGGCATTTCTTGCGGCGGCGACGAAAGGAACGATAAAAACTCTTTCACCACAACAGGTAAAAGAAATAGGTATCCAGGGCGCCTGTGTAAACACTTATCATTTAGTAACTCATCCGGGAGCGGACGTAATAGAAAAGGCGGGGGGAATTCAAAAATATTCAAATCTCAATATATTTACAATGAGTGACTCGGGAGGATTTCAGGTGTTTTCTTTGGCGAGAGCAGGGAAAACTCGAGGTGAAGAAGAACCATTTGTTATAAAAATTTCTGACGACGGAGTGAAATTTCGCTCGACTTTTGATGGGACAATAATTGAGTTTACGCCGGAGAAATCAATGGAGTTTCAAAGAAAGATTGGAGCGGATATCAATATGGCGTTTGATGAATGCACTTATTATCCGGCGACCCATGAGTATGCGGAAAAAGCCATGAAGAGGACGCATGAATGGCTAGATCGCTGCATCAAATATAAAAAAAATTTACAATTTACAATTCCCAATTTACAATCAAAAACCAATGATCCAATGATCAATGAAAATTTGAACATTGAAAATTCATTGAAAAATGAAAATTGTAAATTGAAAATTAATCAATATCTATATGGTGTTATCCAAGGTGGAACTTACGAAGACTTGCGGAAAAAATCAGCTGAGTTTGTGATTTCGCAGGACACCCCCGGAGTGGCAATCGGGGGAGTGTCGGTTGGGGAAACAAAGGCGGAAATGCGGGAACAGGTTAGATGGGTTTCAGATTATCTGCCAAAAAACCGGCCGGTACACTTGCTTGGGGTGGGGCAGATAGACGATATAATTGATTTAGTAAAATATGGGGTTGATACTTTTGATTGTGTGGAACCAACGAGATTGGCGAGGATGGGAATCTTGTATAAAATTTTCAATTTTCAATTTTCAATTTTCAATAAAAATGAAAAATTCAAAATGAAAAATAAAAAATCTGGTGAAATTGATATAAACAAATCTATCTATAAAAACGATTTCAATCCAATTGTGAAAAATTGTCAATGTTATACTTGTCTCAATTTCACCAGGTCTTATCTTCATCATTTATTTAAACAGCGTGAAATCCTCGGCTACACACTCGCAACGTGCCATAATTTGTGGGTGATGGAGAAATTGTTTGAGGGGATAAGGGAAATGATCAGTAAGGATCTAATCTAGAACATTTTATAGGCCTTGTTAAACGTCTCAAAATCTACTTCATTTTTTCCTTCCAATTGAACTTTATTAATAATTAATTTTCCATTTGTAAATTCTAAACCCGTAATTTTTAATCTTTTTTGGATGGCCTGCCCTCCGGAGCCTTGGCGAAGGAGGGTCCATATTCCCGGCCATGGCGAAAGTCCGCGAAACAAATTAAATAATTCTTCAGAATTTTTTGATATTTGATCTTTGAGTTTTGATATTTCTATAAAGCCATCCTGTTTTGATAATTTTTTTGTGTAAGTTGCCTCGTTATGATTTTGTTCTTTTGTTTTTAACTCGTTAACCCGTGAACCCGTTAACTGGACAACTGTTTTCTTAAACATTTCAAATCCCAAATCTGCTAATTTCTTTTCCAAATTTGGTCTTCTATCATTATTTTCTATTGTTAAACTTTCTTGAGCAATAATTGGTCCGTGGTCTATCTCTTCATCCATTTTTATTATGGTTACTCCGGTGGTTTTGTCACCGTTTATTAGTGGAGTGGCGATCGGGGAGGGGCCGCGGTATTTGGGGAGCAAAGACGGATGAATGTTCCAAAAGCCATACTTGGGAATGTTTAGTAATTCTTTAGGAATAAGATCTCCGTAAGCGTAAACGAGGGCAAGATCTATACCATTTAAAAAGCTTGATACCGCATTTTTCACTCCGGTGGGAACCCTCCCCTTTTCGGGGACTCCCAAGTCGTTCAAAATGGGTATCTGCGCTTTTTTTGCGACCTCATTTACAGGAGTGGGAGTCAGAATCTGTTTGCGACCGACTTTTTGATCCGGTTGGGTGACGATTAATTTAACTTCGATGTATCGATACATTGAAGGATCTGTGATTAGCTTTTCCAAAAAATTGGCGGCAAAATCGGGCGAGCCGAAAAAAGCTAAAGAGATTTTTTTCATATTTATTTAACCTATATTATACCAATTGACAAATAGATCAAAAGAAGCTAGCCTTAAAGGATGAGGAAACTTCTTATATTTTTTGGATTTATAACTGGAATTTTTTTATTTTTTTCGAGCATAAAATATTATGTAAGGGCCCAGAGCGCTGGGACTGATCCTAATTTGTTACCAAATATTACAAAATCCTGTATTACGGTAAGCGGAGAGGCTATCTCAGGTCAAGGAGCTCGTTTTGAAGAAGACGGTAAATATGATGTAACTTTATCCGGAGAATGTTTAAGCAGCACCCCATGTGATATTTTGTCTTGTTATGCACCAAAGATCGGGCAAGGTAACGATGCCGTCGCTGATCCTGACCCGACTCATGCCGTCTGCTCAACTCGAGTGACCGGATTAACTCAAGAGCAAGTTGCCGCACTGGATAATAAATATCTTCAAAATGGTGGAGCTAATATGGCTGACCCGAAGATTTCAACGGTTGAATTAAAATCAAGAGCAACCACTTTGCCTCCGGGGCCGTTTAGTGTTCCCGCCATAATAACCGCTTATCCTGGAGGTTTATTCGGGGAAAATGATGGAGAGGATGAGGGGAACGAAAGGGCGAGAGATTTCAGAAGAAGAGGTTTGCACTCTTATAGCAATTTTTTTGCCATGGGAGATGGCGAGGTGACGGAACTTGGAACGGGCGGTGATGGCGAAGTTGACCCCACTTCGGTTATGGGAGATGAAAGAAGCCAACAATTAGGGCAGGGAAGTTTTGACGCAGTTACTCCGACCACAACAACAATTATTACCGAAGGGGCTGACAAATCATGCGCTTTAATTTATTGGGATCCGTACGGGATAGTATTTGATTCTGATAGCCTGGAACCTTTGAATTCGGCCATGGCAATAGTAACCTTATTGGACGAAGGCGGCAAGCAGATTAAATCAACGGTTTCTACGCGGGTTGCGATTGATATATTGGGAAAATATAATATTTATGTAGAAAAAGATGGCAAATATAAGCTGGATGTTTCCTCAACAACGCATAATTTTGTCAGCAATAAACCAATCGCTGCCTATATAAATCTTTACGAGTCAATATTTTTGCCCGGTGATCCGGCTTTTGAAGAAAAAAGTACTGAGCCAAAAAGAGTTGATTTACCACTAAAATCTAAAGGAATTCCCTATACTAGAAAAGTTGCTGAATATTACAAAAGCCAAACGGAAGTGTTGTTTGGTGGAAAAGTCTATGAATCGGTTGAAATTAGAGTCACTCATCCCTTAAGTAAAATTAGAGTGCTGACCGATGGCCGCGAAATTACCTCGCAAATGAATGGGTTGAAGTTTGACAATATAACCGATAAAAATGGCGTTTGGACGGGTATGATCCGCCGGGATTTAATTTCCAATAAGGGTTTAACAATAGAAGTAACAAAAAATAACAATTATTTTACTTATCAAAGTTCCGGCAGTAACGAAAAATTAATAATACATTTTGATCCGATCCTAACTTATGTTGAGGGCTATGCTTACAATGGTAAAAATCAGATAATTCCGGGAGCAAAGGTAGAGGTAAAACTAAAAATGAATGATAAAACTTTATACCAGACAACAGCTGATAGCAACGGCTTTTTTAATATTTCACCAAAAAATTTATCTCTTTTTGAATACTATTTTCGATTTACCGATCCGGTGACGAAGAGTACCGTAGCCCAAACAACAGCTGGTTTTGTAAAAAACAACCAAGAATATCTTGAATCAGAAAAGATTGATTTAATCAATGTCACAAAAAATAACAAACCAATCATCAGTCAAAAAAACAATAATTTAAGTAATTCAGGCCTTTTTGACAATCAGCCGGTAAATTCTTTGAAAAAAGGAATTGATACAGTTGCCACTAAAAACAACACTTCGCCAATAAACGTCACCATTATCATCATGTTGATGATATTATTGCTTTTAGTCAGCGTTACGGTTGGATTAATTTTTTATATTAAAAAGAATCGTTGAGGAAGTGGCGTCTTCTTTTACTTCAAGTCCAGCCGGATATGTAAGTTTTAGTCCCCATTTTTTACTTTTATAGTCAATATATTTAACAGGAGTAGGACTGGGAATAGGCTTAGTTGGCGTAATTTTTAAAAGATAATCAACGATTTTATTATTTTTTTCGATCCTTTGTCCGTAGCGGACACCGAGAATAAAGGTCAGAATTATTATCAAAACGATAATAAAAATATATGATTTCAACTTCATAAAATAATTATACTCCTTGACAAAACGAATAAGCGTTGTATACTTGAATCAGATCCTCCAAACAGGGATTTGAAATAAATCTTTTTCTTTACGCAATTCAAATCAAGGGAATTGAGGTCGCAAAGCGACCTTGAGAAAAATGATTTTCTTGATGAATGTTTTCATCAGGAGGCATTTAACCCTTAACTTTCTTGAGGGAAAAAGACCAAAACAACCCTTTTTACGGAGGATCTCTGGTTACCACTTTCATCTATGGCAGTATTAAAACCTATTGTTGATCAACCCTTGGATATGTCAAAACTAATCGAGGGAGTTGAATCAAAACCGATCATTGTAGCTCCTAAACCTAATTTGCCGGTTCAAAGGTATGACCTTCCGGTTGAAGAAAGACTAAAGGAAGACTTAAAAATTAGCTATAAAGCTAAAGGAATTTTAGATATTACTTTTGGTGGCTACGGATTTTTAAGACAAAACTATGTCTTGAGTCCAGATCAGGACATCTATGTTTCTACCTCTCAAATTCGCAGATTTTGGCTAAGACGGGGAGATGAAGTAGAGGGTTTGGCCCGTCCGCCTAAGGCCGGAGAAAGATTTCACTCGTTGCTTCTAATCAAGAAAATAAATGGTATTGAGATGACCGAAGAACAAAGTGCCAAGAGAAAAGATTTTGAAAAATTAACCGCCCTTCATCCAAGTAAACAGATGAAGATGGAGACAACAAAAGACGTCTTATCTACAAGAATTATTGATTTAATCGCCCCGGTAGGCTTCGGACAGCGAGCTTTAATTGTCTCCCAACCAAAAGCCGGTAAAACGACTTTCTTGAAAGAAATTGCTGAGGCAATCGGTACAAACTATCCAAAAGCGTATTTAATGGCAATTTTAATCGGAGAGCGACCGGAAGAAGTCAATGAGATTAAAAGATTTATTAAAGGAGAAGTAGCTGCTTCAAACTTTGACGAGTCTCCTCGCCAACAGATAAAAGTGGCCAATTTAGCTTTAGACAGGGCGCGAAGATTGGTTGAAGTCGGTTATGATGTCATTATCTTATTGGATTCAGTCACCAGATTAGCCAGAGCCTTAAATTTATCAGTCACCAATAGTGGTCGAAGTTTATCCGGTGGTTTTGATCCATCGGCATTGTATCCTGCAAAAAAATTTTTAGGAGCAGCCCGCAACTGTGAAGAGGGTGGAAGTTTGACGATTGTAGGGACAGCTTTGATCGGAACCGAATCCCGAATGGACGATCTGATCTATGAAGAGCTAAAGGGAACCGGCAACATGGAGATTCATCTAGACCGCAAATTTGCCGACCGCAGAATTTTTCCGGCTATTGATGCTGAAAAGTCCGGTACCCGCCATGAAGAGCTTTTGTTTGATAAAGAAACTATGAATAAGGTTAATACTTTGAGACGAATGCTTAATTTACTAAACGGCGAAGAAAGATTAATGGCCTTAACTGAAAAACTTGGTAAAACTAAGAACAATCAGGAATTTTTAGACTCCTTAAGCCGCGGTGCGTGAATGATCTGCTGATAGACTACTTTGATATACTAATTATAGTTACTATAAGATGCATTTTTTTTAAGATTTTAATTGCTTTTGTGTCATCCCCTTGAAGAAGGGGATCCAGACGATAATCACGTCTCTACTTTTGGATTCCCGCCTCCGCGGGAATGACATGGTGTTTTAAATTTATCATTTGACATTCTAATCTCACATACTCTATACTGGTATCCAGTATGGAGGATACAAAAAAGAGAGTAAATAGGATAATTGGCCAACTTCGAGGAATAGAAAAGATGTTGGGCAATAAAAGGGAATGTTCCGATGTTCTTCAACAAATATCGGCCGTTAAAAAAGCTATTGACGGACTATCAAAAGAAATAGTAATATCTAATATCTGTAAATTAATACCAAACGAAGATAGCGCAAAGATTGAGAGAATGGTGGAACGTGCTATAAATTTATAAAAATTATAACGATTATAAATATTATAAAGATTATAATGCTTGAGAATGTAATCATAATCGGTGGTGGGCCGGCAGGACTGTCTGCGGCTATTTATTTAGCTCGGGCCAATCTTAGTCCTTTGGTTTTTGCCGGATCTCCTCCCGGTGGTCAACTAACCCTTACTTCAGAAGTAGAAAACTACCCCGGCTTTGAATCAATCCTAGGGAGCGAACTGATTGAAAAAATGAGAAATCAAGCCAAGAAATTTGGGACAAGGATTGTGGATGAAAATGTGTTAAAAATACATTTTGGGAATGGTAGAGACGTGATTAATCACGTCTCTACAAATAATTTGAAATATCAATCCAAATCCATAATCATCGCCACTGGGGCAAAGGCTTTATGGTTGAATCTTCCCTCAGAAACACGCTTGCGGGGTAAAGGAGTGTCAGCATGCGCTACTTGTGACGGGTTTTTCTTTCGTGAAAAGACGGTCGCGGTCATTGGTGGAGGAGATACGGCTTTAGAAGAGGCTTTGACCTTGACAAAGTTCGCCAAAAAAGTATATATTATTCACCGACGGGATTTTTTTAGAGCATCAAAGATAATGCAAGAACGTGTAAAAGAAAATAAAAAGGTAGAGATCATCTGGAATAGTATGGTTGAAGAAATATTAGGAGATAAAAAAGTTGAAGGGGTCAGACTAAAAAAAATTGTTCCATTGCTTCATGGTTCCATTGTTGAAAACAAAAAAACAATGAAACAATTGAACAATGAAACAATCGTTGTTGACGGCGTATTCGTCGCTATCGGCCACAAACCAGATACAGATCTATTTAAAGGCCACGTAGAAATGGATGAAAAAGGATATATAAAAATTTTAGAAAGGAGATCGACATCAGTCAAGGGAGTTTTTGTTGCTGGTGATTGTGCGGATAAATATTATAGACAGGCGATTACATCGGCCGGGACGGGAGTTGAGGCGGCGCTTGAAGTTGAGAAGTATTTGGAAAATTTAGAAGCTTGGTAAGCATTTTTTGACGAAAAACTTAAAAATCGCAAAAAATACTTCCCTTCGCTTTATTAATTTTGGTTATAACAATTATAAGTTTTATAAAAATTATAAACGTATGGACTCACAAGGAATAAAGATGCTTGAATCGGCACAGGCACTTATCACTAAAACCGCCGAAAAAATGCAGTTAGATCACGAGATGATTAAACGTCTCATCGAGCCAGAATTCGCTCATGAATTCACGTTAACTATTACCATGGACAATGGTAATAAAAAAGTTTTTAAAGGTTGGAGGATTCAACATAATAGTGCCCTTGGACCTTACAAAGGTGGGATTCGTTTCCACCCCGATACTGTTCGGGAAGAAGTTCAGGCTTTGGGGACTTTAATGTCAATTAAATGTGCTGTTGCCGGTCTTCCATATGGTGGAGGAAAGGGTGGAATTGTGGTTGACCCAAAAAAACTATCGAAAGCAGAATTGGAAAGATTGTCACGGGCTTTTGCCAATAGAATTGCCCACGTCATTGGAGAAGATGTCGATGTTCCGGCTCCTGACGTTAATACAACTCCAGAAATAATGGGTTGGATGCTTGACGAATACCAAAAAATAATAGGGCGCAAAAGTCCGTCTACATTTACTGGAAAACCAGTATCGATGGGTGGAAGCTTGGGTCGAACTGAAGCCACCGGACGAGGCGGATTATTTGTCCTCTTGTCTTTATTGGCTAAGTTAAAGAAAAAAGCCAAAGGGATAACAGTTGCCGTCCAAGGTTTTGGTAACGTCGGATATTATTTTGCCAAACTCGCAACCGAAGTCGGTTTTAAAGTTGTGGCGATTTCTGATTCCAGATCAGGAGTCTATGATAAAGACGGAATTGATCTAGACCGTGCTTTAAAAAATAAAAAGGAAAAAGGGACAGTTTCCTACGGCAAAACTATTACGAACGAAGAATTATTGGAATTAGATGTTGATGTCTTGGTGCCAGCCGCCCTAGAGAACATGGTAAATGATAAAAATATGGCCAAAATTAAGGCCGGGATCATCGTTGAAATGGCCAATGGACCATTGACGGCTGATGCTTATGAATATCTAGCTAAAAAGGGTAAAATCATCGTTCCTGACGTCTTGGCCAATTCCGGAGGAGTGACCGTTTCATACCTTGAATGGGTCCAGGGAAAAGCCGGTTACTTTTGGTCAGAAAAAGAAGTTAATGACAAGTTAAAAATCATGATGGAAAAAGCGTTTGAGGCAATCTGGAAAAAATCAGTTGAGAAAAAGATGCCTTTGAAGCAAGCAGCTTTTGAAGTAGCTCTTGAGAGAATAACTAGCGCAATGGTTTAAAAGCTCGATACCGAAATTTTTTATCGGAAAACAACAAACCGAAAAAAATTTGATATCTTCGCCTGTCTTGTCATCCCCGTGAAGACGGGGATCCAGACTATAATCATATTTTTAAAATGAATATTTAGCTTGGATTCCCGCCTACGCGGGAATGATATGTTTTTACGTGGTATAATAGAAGCCTATTTTACGCGTATTGAGCGTAGTCGAAATATGAATGAAATAGGCGAGTTTATTATTTTTTTAAAAAACTACTTTTTATCCCGACTAATTAGCGCAGGGCAGATTTTTGAGGGTATTAAAGATATAATTGTTGCCTTTTTAATCGTTAAGAGAGGGAAATATTCTTCATCCTTTTTAAATACTTCCTTTTTGATGATAGTGGCCGCCGCCATTGTTGGCGGTCCAATTATTGCCGAAAATACCCCTTTTTTGCAGTCATTAAACAATCAAAATAATTATCAAGCCTTAGTAGTTTCTTATAATCCTTACGGTGGTAGTTTGGGAACGGTTTATTCGGTTAAACCGGAAATTGTAAGTTATCGAGTGGTGGCGGGAGATAGCTTGGCCTCGATTGCAAAAAGATTTAATCTGGCCACCAATAGTATTAAGTGGTCAAATAATTTAAAAAGTGATCTAATTAAACCCGGTCAAGTTCTATCAATTCCTCCTTTTGACGGTATTATCCACAAAGTAGAGTCGGGAGAAACAGTCTATTCAATTGCAAAAAAATATAAAGTAACAGCTCAAAATATAGTGAACTTTCCCTTAAATGATTTTGTTGATATTGATACTTTCTCACTTAATTCAGGTCAGACTCTTTTTGTTCCGGGGGGAGTAATCGAAAACAAGCCCATCATTCAGACCCAGTTTATTGCTCAAATTCAGGCTGGCGTTCGTGGTTCATCGAATTTTATCTGGCCGACCTCTGGTGGAATTACCCAATACCCAGTTGTTTATCATATGGCTTTGGACATCGCCAATCCTTCCTCGCCTCCAGTTCTGGCGGCTGATTCAGGTACGGTTGTTTACGCTGGCTGTCTTAACTGGGGATATGGGTGTAATGTAATCATTGACCATGGTAACGGATACCAGTCACTTTATGCTCATCTATCTTCATATTCAGTTGAAGCGGGTAATTCAGTCGGCCAAGGGTCGCAAATCGGGGTTATGGGTTCAACTGGAAGATCGACGGGGATGCATTTGCATTTTGAAATCCGATCAGGTGGGGTTTTGCTAAATCCACTAAGCTTTTTGAAATAGACGGTAGACGATAGATAATAGAGGATAGGTGTAGAAAAATAGATGATAGAAAGTAGAAAAAAATCATCAATAATTTTAATTATCTATCTTCTATTTTCAATCTTCTACCACTATCTTCTATACTCTATTTTCTACTATCCATATTTTATTTCGCTTCCGGAGATGCTTCTTTAGGTAGTTCTAACTTCGGACTAATCTCGGTAGTTGGAGGTGTAGGCAAATTTAAATCCGACTGGGTGCTTTCTTCCGATTTATTTACTGGTGTTTCTTCTTTAGGAAGCATTTTTTTAAACTCTTCAAGCTCTTTTACCACTTTTTCATAATCGGCCTTATTTGTTTTTTGATTAAGAAGTTTTAAAGTATTTTGCATAGCGTTGACGGCCTGAGGATAGTTTTTTACCTGAAAGTTGGCCCAAGCATAATTATAGTTGGCATTTGGCCAATCAGGTTTGATAGAAACCGCCTGTTCAAAAAATCTTAAGGCATCGTCATATTTTTTTTGGGAATAATAAACCCCGCCTAAGCCGACTCGATAAGCTGGATTTTGAGGATCGGCGAATATTGCTCGTTGATAAGCAGAAATTGTCCAGACATCGGCTTCTTGAGCGACGTTAATGATATTTGAATAAATAACCGCTAAATTTTCCCAGTTGCCAGCTCTTTGTGGATTCAAAGTGACAACCGCTTTGCCTTCGGCAATCCCGGCTTGAATTGCCTGAGTAATTGTTTGACGGTCCTGTTCGGTGAGTTTGGTAGAGACGCCCAAATTGGGCGTCTTTACCTTATTGGCAATGTTATTAGCAATCACAAGATTGGTTTGAGCAAAACTACTTCGGAATCTTTCGATATAAGGGTTTAGGACAATTGCCTGTCTTTGATTATCATAGACCTGCTTTAGATTATTTTTGGCAATTCCTTCTATAGATTTTTTAAAGTAATATTCAGCGGCATATGAACGACCAAGAAAGTATCCGGAAGCGCCGATTAAAACAAAAGAAATAATTGTCATGCCAAAATAAAGGGGAAGCATGTCAGTTAGATCAATTGTAGAGACGCCCAATTTGGGCGTCTGTACATCGGTTGTAGGGGTTTGATTTATCAAACCCAATGTCACGAAAAATAAAAACCAAACGATCAGGGAAGGAGGAAAAATTAATAAACAAATAATTAAATAAATAAATACAGAAATATTTAATGTTTTGTCATTCCCGTGAAAACGGGAATCCATGCGTTCCTGGATCCCCTCCTTCGAGGGGATGACACGCAACACATTAAAAACCAACAATCCAAATGCCAATAATCCAAAAATCCCGGTTTCGGTGAGAATTTGCAAAATCGCCGAATGAGAAACATTAAAAGAATTGATCTGCCATAGAGGGGATTGGTTATAGGCAAAATCCTTAACGCGAGTGAAAATAGCCGAGAAATTATCAGGGCCGATGCCGATTATTGCCGATGCCGGATTTTTTAAAATTTCAAGAGCAGCAAACCAGGACAGGCGGAATGGCGGCATAATTGTAGAGACGCCCAAATTGGGCGTCTGTACTACCCTAATCATTGAATAGACGGTGAGAAAAAGGGCAAGTAATATTAAGGACACAGATCCCACAGATGTAATCACAGATTTCACAGACGTTTCTGTGCTTTCTGTGTGCTTTTTTATTAATATGTGTGCAATTTGTGCTATTACAAAAAATCCCAATAAAATTGCCAAATCCAATTGCGAACCAATAGGGGTAAAGGTAGGATTTTTTAGAAAAGCGAAATTTTGCGGAAGAGCAATGTTTTTGAATGGTTGAAAATAAAAGACAATTGTAATGATAGACAAGATGATAGATGACACCTTCATTATATAAGGTCCGACCTTAAATGGACTCGCTGACAAGGACGGACCTTTCTGACGTGACAGATAAAAATATAAAATCGCCAGAAAAATCATCATCACCAGTCCAAAATTTGGATTAAGCAAGGCATGGATTTTATTAGGTGATGAAAATAAGGTAGATAAAGTAATAGCTGTTAAAAAAAGTAGGATCAGACTATCAAAAGGGTTTTTTTGCCAAGAGATTTTTTTTGATATTAAAATCCGAATCGTAGAAATTAAGAGAAGCAATAAAACTCCAAAGCCCAACAAATATAATTTATTGGTGACAAAATATTCTTGGGTGAAAGTAAGAAAGAAAAAAGGGAAGATAAAAACAATAAATTTTTCCATAATTATGGCTTGACTGATGGTGAAGCAGAGGCTGCAGGCTCAACTCGTAATGCCGTTAGCGTCTGTGTTTCCGTAACATCTTCCGTAGTATACACGGTTATTTGCATATCTACTTTCAAATCAGACAGGGCAAGTTTTTCTGATTTTGGAGCAACAAGGACTCCAGGATTCACATTAGCACCGTAAACATTGCGTGATATTTCCGTATCTGACGTTATGGAAATCCGGTATTGTTTTTCTTGAGGAGTGGCCGGGACAGCTCCAGGGTTAGCTAATGGCACCATCATTGGAGCAAAACCTTTGATAGTCAGGGTATTTCCTTCCAAACTGACAACCTTACCATTCAAGTAATTTGTTTTTGGAGGTAAGCTAACTATCGTTGCTTCAAATACATTGCCTACAAGTGTGCGGAGGTCTACTTGACTATTTATAGTTAAGTATTGGCCCACTTTTATATCTTTTACGGTTGATTTGAGTGGAAGAGCAGGAGTCACGATCTTAAAAAGATAGCTAATAAAAGCCGGGGATTGACTTATCTGGGTTTTATCTGTCACGATTACTTGATATGTGAGGGTGACTGTTTTGGGAGTCGGAAATGGAGAAGGACGATTTGATAAATTTACTGCGGCTGGTGGAGGTACAATGTTTTGTGTAAGAGTTTGTTTTTGACTGATCGTTAGCCTATTTCCTTCAATTTTATCAACAATCCCGGAAAAAGAAGTCGCTGGTTGGGTGAGATAAAGGATATTCTGAGATATGGTTTTATTGCTGGGGGGATTGAACATAAACAAAGTGAGTATTCCAAGGACAACTACTCCAACAATAATTATTTTTTTATGATTCATAATATCATACTATGCTTAAAAACAAGGGTTGTCAAGACTAATTTTGATCTGGCTGAGGCGCTCCTGAGTTTCCTACTTTCTAGACTTCAAAATTAATAGGTTGATTTGACAAGTGAAACTGCACTACTATGAATTGTCATCCCCGTGAAGACGGGGATCCAGTCTATAATAACCTTATATGTTTGATAAAACATACTGTGTTTATATTTTATCTTCTCAAAAGAATGGCACTCTCTATGTTGGAGTAACTGATAATCTAGTACGACGTGTATGGGAACATAAAAATAAAAAAGTTGATGGATTTACTAAAAAATATGAAGTACATCATCTTGTTTATTTTGAACAACATAACAACCCAGAGTCGGCAATAACTAGAGAAAAACAAATAAAGAAATGGAATAGGTTATGGAAGATAAGATTGATTGAAGAAAAAAATCCTGAATGGAAAGATTTATATTAGTCTGGACCCCCGCCTGCGCGGGGGTGACAACACCTCCGGAGTTTACCCTCGACTCCGATCGGGGGCGGGAATGACACTGACACACATATTTATTAATTTCATTGCGGTGGCTGCGCCTGTTGTGGACTTTTCATCTTATCAAGAGTTTGTTTGACGGCGTCATATTCTTTTTGATTTATTTTTGGATCGAGATTTTCCAATGTAATCTCCAATTCCTTTGTAGCACTTTTCATGTCATTTTTTTGAGAATACAACATAGCAAGTTGATAATGTGCATCAGCCCAGTTTGGCTTTATCTCAGTCGCTTTTTTCATATATTTAAACCCGTCATCCATTTTTTTTTGTCCAAGATATATCTGACCTATTCCAAAATAGTAGGTGGGATTATTCGGATCAAGTTCAAGCGCCTTTTTAAAAAAGGTTATAGCTGCCGTTTGTGGAGTGTTAGTATCTTTTTGGTTGGGCTCCTGTAATTCTTTTGGGATAATAACATACATCTGGGCCAAATTTGCCCAGTAATCGGACTTCTTTGGATTAAGGTCGATAGCTGTTTGGCTTTCTGTTATGGCTCCCTGAATCGCCTCAATAAGTGTTTGTTTGCTTTCTTTGGTAAAGGTAAGAGGAGCAGATCCTGAGGAGGCTTTTTCTATGACACTCTGGGCGAGGACGAAATGAGTTCGCGCAAAACCAAGATGGTACTGTTCAAGATACGGATTATATGAAAGAGCCTTTTTTTGGTTATCATACACTTTATTAAATTTATTCTCTTTAATACCAACGAATGATTTTGTGTAGAAATGATCAGCCAGATACAGAGAGCTCAAATAGCGTACTACTGAACCAAAAAGAACAGAGGCGGTAATGATGAGAATGACATAGCTGTAGAACGAAAAAGATTCTGAAAGATTAAATACGTATTCTTTATTATTTTTTCCGGTTTGGGAGGCAGACAGAAAAATCAAGAAAAAAATTAAAAGAGAGGGTGGAAAAATAATTAAGATAAATAAAGAATATATAAAACTCAATTTTGTCGATAAATTTTGTCTTATTTTTTTTATCAAAGAAAAAACAAGATACAAAAAAGAAGCAAGTCCGACCAGACCGGTTGTGGTTGCAATATGAAATAGGGTAGATCTGTCAACATTTACCGGAAATTGCCACAAGTTTGTCTGATTAAATCCGATGTCTTTGACACGATTAAAGACGGAAGAATAATTGTCAATCCCAAAGCCCAAGAGAGCACTTGGAAGAGTTTTGAATATTTGAAACAAAGCTTTAAATGATAAGGAAAAAGAAGGAAAGAGCGTTCCTTGTTTTGAAAAAGCAACAAAACTAATCCCCAGTGCCAGAGAAACGATGATCAATATACATATTTGCACAACTTTGGGGGCCTCTTCTTTTGCTGAAAACGAATGGACGAGAGATCCCAGACTATACATAAAGGTAAAACCGATAAAAATAAGAAGATCAAGAGGAATTACCCCGATCCCTTTGGTTGGTTCGAGGGAAAGGATGATGATGAGGGAAGAAATAACAAACCCGGCCAATGAAAATGCCCGTAGGGGCGAGGCGTGACTCGCCCTTATATAAAAATATAAAACCCCCAGTAAAATCATCATCAATAGTCCAAAATTGGGATCAAGAAAAGCCTGCATTTTATTTGTTGCGGACGTGAAAAAAGAAAGAAAAAGAGCGCCTAAAAATATGATGACCGGAATATCAAGCGGATTAGTTTGGAAAACAAATTTTTTTGAAATGAGGGACTGCAAAAAAGAGATGATCACAAGTAATAAAGCACCAAAAGCAAGGATGTAGACGATATTTATTTGGACGAGATTTTGAAAAAAGGGGAAAAAAGAAAAAGGAACAAAAAAAATGAGAAGAGACAAAATAACGGATTTAATTTTATTCATATATTTAAATATACCATATCCACCCCATTGACGATGAGTTTTTTGGCATGACGCTAAATAAACTTATCGAGCTCAGATAGAAGGGCCTCAGGAAAACTTTTCGCCACCGAG
>JBBTYO010000029.1:0-6893 GCA_038061735.1 Patescibacteria group bacterium | reverse complement strand
AAGTTGTCCTCTTCCAATCCTATCCGCAGATACCGGCGGAGTTTTTTACAACAGCGTTTTAGAATATTCAATTGTTTCATTGCTTCATTGTTCAATTGTTTTTTAACAATGAAACCATGGAACAATGTAACAATCAGCTTTAATGTAAGGTTTTTACTTATCCAGTTTCTCAATTCTTCTCAAGTACTTTTCCTCCGTCCTGGGGGTGGCGGCAATGAAAGCTTCAATTAATTTACAGGCGAGCTCCAATGGGGTATAGTCGGCGGCGAGGGCAATGACATTACAGAGATCATTTTCCCGAATGTGTTTAGCTTGGTCTTCGTTCATGGCGACCCCGGCTCTCACCCCGCGGATGCGATTGGCGGCCATCGAGACGGCGCAACCAGAACCGCAGATAACGATTCCCAAATGATTTTCTGGATTTTGAAGGACGGCGTTAGATACTTTTTGGGAATAATCGATTGCATCGTCGAGCGGGTCGAGCTCATATGGGCCAAGATCTTCAATGCGCATATTTTTCTCATGGAAATACTCAATAATGGCATTTTTAAGTTCAATACCCCGATGATCAGCACCGATAAAGAGAGTCATATATAATACAGATTACCACAGATAAATAGCGGATTTCCACCGATCCGTGAAAATCAGCTTAATAATCCGTGTAAATCTATGAATTTATTCGATACTCATTGTCATTTAAATTTTGAAGCTTTTGACGGAAGAGTTGATGAAGTTGTTCAGAGGGCACAGTCCGTTGGTGTCAGCCAGATTGTGATACCTGGGACTGATGTTCCGACTTCAGAAAAGGCGGTGGCGATTGCGGAAAAGTATGAGGGAGTTTATGCGGCGGTAGGAATCCACCCGCATCACGTTTTTGAGATTTACTCAGAAAGCTCGATACCGAAATTTTTTATCGGAAAACAACAAACCGAAAAAAATTTGATATCTTCGCTTTCCAAAATTCAAAAACAAAACGATGTCATTCCCGCGGAGGCGGGAATCCATTCTGATCTTAATCAGATTGAGCAACTTCTCTCTCATCCTAAAGTCGTTGCCATAGGTGAAGTTGGGATTGATCGTCATATTTATCAAAAAACAAAATACCCGGATTATAAGATCGAGGAAGAGTTTGTAGAATTACAAAAAAAAGTATTGATAGAACAAATTAAATTGGCCAACAAATATAAAAAAGCTTTAATTATTCACAACCGTGAAGCGAAAAAAGATGTCTTAGAGATACTTAATACTTACTACTTAATACTTAATACTGTTCCTGCAGTCTTTCATTGTTGCGAACCCGACCCGGAACTGTTGGATTTTGCAAAGAAACACAAGATGTTTATCGGTGTTGACGGGGACATAACTTATTACAAGGAAAAACAGGAGTTTATAAAAACCGTCCCGTTGGAAATGTTGGTGTTGGAGACGGACTCGCCATTTTTAAATCCGGAACCATTAAGAAAAAACGAAGGTGGAACAAAAAACGAACCGAAAAACATTCCGTTAATTGCAGAATTTGTGGCCAAATTAAAGGGGGTTGCCGTTGAAGAGGTGGCTGAAAAAACAACTAATAATGCTAGAAAATTGTTTTCTGTGTCATCCCCGTGAAGACGGGGATCCAGGAATGCTTGGATTCCCGCCTCCGCGGGAATGACATCTATATACCATTAATAATCATTAAAAATTTTTTCCTAAACTTCTCTGCTGAAAAAAATTCTGATCTTTTTTTGGCTGACTCTCCAATTTTATTTCGTAAATTTTTATCGGAATTAATTTCTTTAATTTTATTGGCAATATTTTGAGGATCGTTTTGGTCGAAAAAAATAGCTTTTCCGTCAGAAATTTCTTGCAAAACTGGGATATTTGAAAGTAGAGAAGGACAGCCAAAATTGGCGGATTCCAGGTAAGAAAACCCAAAACCTTCGTCGCGTGAAGGCAGTATATTAATCGAAGCTTGTTTATAAAATTTTATCAGTTCGGAATCGGGAACAAGGCCGGCAAAAATAAACCTCTTATCATTAATTGTTTCTTTGAAGAATTGTTTTAATTCTGATTGCCACCCGTTATTAACCTCCGCGGTTTTCCCGCTCTGCTCCTCAACCGCGGAGGTTTGAAACACCTCTCCCACAAACACACAATTGACATTGGCGATTTTGATGGCGCGGGCTAGTGCAACAAGGTTTTTATTCCAGGTAGCGTCGCCAACATATAAACAGAATTTAGAATTTATAGTGAAATTGTCATTCCCGCGGAGGCGGGAATCCAAGCTATTATCACCATTTAAAGATGTAATTGATAGACTGGATCCCCTCCTACGAGGGGATGACAGTTGTTGACTTTTAGAAAATGATCGAGGAAGACATGGATAAATGACTTTAATTTTCTCACTATTAATTTTTAATATATTTATGATATCAGCTTTTGAGGCTTGTGAGTCGGTAATTATCAGATCATAATTTCTTAAAGCCAACTTGTTTAATAGTACATGTATAGAGCCTTTGATTCCTGGAGGGAAGGAGCGCGGATATTTGAGGGGAATAAGATCATGTATAACGGCAATTTGTTTTTGAGCGATTCGTTTTAAGGTTAACGGTCGTTGTAAAAAATTATAAAACGGATTTACAAATACACAATCATTGTTCAATTGCTTCATTGTTTCATTGTTGATGTATGTCCAATCAGGGAAATTTTCTTTTAGAATCTGCAAGTAACGGCCGATGCCGCGGACAGAACTTAATTTATCAGATGCAGTCGGGTCGTAAACAAAATTTTTTTGGCTCATGCATCTATTTTATCATTTAATTTCTTCAAACTCCCCGTCAAGATGAAGATAAAAAAGATCGACTTTGAGATTGGGATATTTCTCCAAGATAGTTTTTTTGGCTTTATTTAAATCAGCAGCATGACGGTCATGTGTACTTTCTACTCCATAAGCATCGCATTCTTCGTGATGAATAAGAACAACTTGTGAAACATGATGAAGCCGGACAGAAATATCCAATTGATTCATGATAATATCCAGACTTTTTGTCGAGCCGGCAAAACCAACATAGTCGTAGGTTTTATTTTGAAAGTTTTTTCCAAGCCAATCTTTTAAATATTTTTGAAACCGGAAATCAATACAAGCAACAACAAAACCATCACAAGTATGAGCAGACATAGAAGTACATATTATATTATTTATTGCACTTTGTAAAGATATCTTTTACAATAGCACCATATGATTTTAGGACCAAAAAAATTATTACAATTAGTAAAAAAAATCAAACTGGTTGAGAATTTAGATCAACGGGAACTAACGACTCCGGAGGGAGCGGGATTTGATATTAGACTTGGGGAAGTACATAAGTTAGATGGGGGAACAGCTTATCTAGGAATTACTCATCGGGAAACTCCGAAAATAAAAACAGTCGCAAAATATGACGAAAAGAAAGTAACTTCAATAACAATTAAACCAGACCAATTTTATTTATTATCTTCAATTGAAGTATTTAATATTCCGCTAGATTTAACTGTGAATTTCAAACCGCGGACAACATTATTTCGTTCAGGTTTGTTTTTGCGGACAGGAAATGTTGCACCTGGTTACCATGGGAAGGTGACATTTGCCGTTAAAAATGAAGGACCGATTTCCGTGACGATAGAACTAGGTTGCCGGTTTGCCCATGCCCAGTTTTACGAAGTTAAAGGCGGTGGGACGCAGTATAAAGGTCAATGGCAAGGGGGAAGGGTGATGACGGGGAAGAGGGAAAAACAAATTTAAAATGAAAATTAAAAATTTTGTTGAGGCTGAACAGTTTCTCGCCCTTCATATTCCTAAAACTACTCAACAGACTTTTCCGGGAGAACTGGGATTAAAAAGGGCGAAATATTTTTTACACCTACTAGGTGATCCCCAGGAAAAACTGAAAATAATTCACGTGGCCGGTACTTCGGGGAAGGGCTCAACTTGTTATTTGATCAGCTCTCTATTATCTTCACAGGGCTTTAAGGTTGGCCTTCATCAATCGCCCCATTTGACCGATGTAACGGAAAGATTTCAAATTAATGGAAAAATAATTAGTCAAAAAGAATTCGTTTTTTATTTAAATGAAATTATTCCAATAATTAATCCCTTCCTTACATATTTTGAAATCCTCGTTGGTATGGCATTTTATATTTTTGCCGATAAAAAAGTAGATTACACTGTCATGGAAACTGGCTTGGGAGGGAGATACGACGGGACTAATGTTGTTTCACGATCTGACAAACTATCTGTCCTAACCAAAATTGGCCTCGATCATACCAATATTTTAGGAAAAACGATTGAAGAAATTACTTTACAAAAAGCGATGATAATTAATAAAAACAGTCAGGCGATTTCAATTAAACAAGATCTAAGGGCAGAGAAGGTAATAAGGGAGGTGGCGAAAAAACGCAATGCAAAAATACAATTTGTGTCTTTGTTGTCATCCCCTCGAAGGAGGGGATCCAGTGCTTTTTGTCTGGATTCCCGCCTGCGCGGGAATGACAATACCATACAATTGATAAAAAATCTTAATTTAATCGGCGAATACCAAAAAGAAAATGCCAGTTTGGCGTTGGCAGCCGTCGATTATTTAAGCAATAGAGATGGGTTTGTGATTAATCAAAATAAAATAAAAAAGGTTTTAGAGACAGCAAATTTTCCCGGACGATTTGATATTAAAAAAATTAACGGAAAAACTGTTATTTTCGACGGCGCTCATAATCCCCAGAAAATGGAGGCATTCATTAGTTCTTTAATAAAAAAATATCCTAAGAAAAAAATTAATTTTTTGTTGACTTTCAAAAAAGGTAAAGACTATCAAGGTATGTTGAAAATAATCATCTTGTCTACGATCGTGGGGAAGATAATTATTACGAGTTTTTTTACAAAAAATCAGGATATGATTAATCAGTCGGAAGACATTAAAAACATTATAAATGTTATAAAAAATATAAAATTTATAAATTTTATAACCATTCCTGATTTAAAAAAAGCTTGGGATGCAATTTTGAAAGAAAAAGAAGGACTAATAGTTGTTACAGGGTCGTTGTATCTAGTAGGGGAAGTTTTTAGGTTGATAAAAAATTAATAAAGAATTAAGATATAACCTGATAATTTTCATTTAGAATTTTTCATTTTTCAATCAAATCTTATTTTTCATTTTGAAAATTTAAACATTGAAAATTCAATGATAAATGAGAAATAAAAATTGAAAATTAATTTATATGAATAAGGGTGAGCAACAATATCTAGATCTTCTCAAGGATATCCTTAAAAACGGTGAGAGAAAACCCGTCTGGGGAAATCCTGGAGTGTTTATTAGGGGTGTTTTTGGCCGGCAAATAAGATTTGATCTTTCAAAAGGGTTTCCACTCTTGACAACCAAAAAAGTTTTTATGCGGGGAATTACTCATGAACTCATCTGGTTTTTACGGGGTGATTCAAACATTAAATATCTGATTGATAACGATGTTCATATTTGGGATGAATGGGGATACAAACGCTTCGAAGAAGCGAAATTTCAAATTTCAAATTTCAAATTTCAAATTAAAACACAGGAAGAATACGTTGAAAAAATAAAAACAGATAAAGAATTTGCAAAAAAATATGGAGAGCTCGGGCCGGTGTATGGAGTGCAGTGGCGTCGGTGGCCCTCCGACGGGGGAAGATCGGTTGATCAGTTGGGTTGGGTGATTAAAAAATTGAAAGATCCAAAACAAAGATTTAGAAAACATCTAATTGTTTCCGCCTGGAACCCAGCCTATATCTATGAAATGGCGCCGAGCCGGGAAAAATCAGTTGCTTTGCCTCCTTGTCACACAATGTTTCATTTCAATGTTTTGGGTAATCGACTAAATTTGCAGCTTTATCAACGGAGCGCCGACATTTTCTTAGGAGTGCCTTTCAACATTGCCTCTTATTCACTATTACTTCTCATGGTTTCTCAGATCGTCGGAATTCCTCCAGGTGACTTTGTCCATACTTTTGGCGATGTCCATACTTATTCTAATCATCAAGATCAAATAAAAGAACAGCTAAAAAGAAAGCCACGGCCATTTCCGAAAGTAAAATTAAATCCGGACGTGAAGAATATAGATGATTTTAAATATGAAGATATTGAGGTTGTTAATTATAATCCCTATCCGCCGATTAAAGGAGAGGTAACTGTTGTTGGCGGGTTTTAAATAAAGACAGTCTTATTTAAGACTGTCTTTAATAAGAGTGTCCTTATGATGATATGATGATAAACATAATCGCCGCAATCGGAAAAAACCGGGAGTTGGGAAAAGATAACAAGCTTCTGTGGCATATTCCTGAGGACTTCAAAAGGTTTAAGGATCTAACCTCGGGGCACGTCATCATCATGGGGAGAAAAACTTATGAGTCGTTACCGGAAAATTTCCGACCTTTGCCAAATAGAGTAAATATTGTTATCACTAGAGATAAAAAGTTTACCATCTCTTCACGATCGAAAAAAGATGGTAATTCTGAGGTAATAATTTGTAATTCCTTAGAGGAAGCAATAAAAGTTTCGGATTTCGAGATTAGTGCTTCGAATTTAAACAACGAAGTCTTTATAATTGGTGGTGCCAGTATTTACGAACAAGGAATAAAACATGCAGACAAACTTTATCTAACTTTGATTGACAAAGATTATCCTGACGCTGACGCTTTTTTTCCGGAATATGGGGAGTTTGGGAAAGAAGTAGTAGTTGGAGAAGGAGTGGAAGAAGATTTGAGATACAAGTTTGTGGAGCTGATTAAATAGTTTTTTTAACTGTTTAAGTTTTAACCTTTAACTGTTTAATTTATGTGTTATTATTTTATTAACCATGGAAAATTTTACTCCGATTGCTACTCTTAAAAAGAAAAAAAAGATTAATAA
>JBBTYO010000028.1:0-2594 GCA_038061735.1 Patescibacteria group bacterium | reverse complement strand
CCAAATCGTATTCTTCAAGTTGAAGTAACAACAGGTGGAAGTAAAAGAATCTTATTGGGTTTAAATATTTCATATTGTTGTTTGTCATCCCCGATCTAGTCGGGGATCCAGTGCTTTTTGTCTGGATTCCCGCCTACGCGGGAATGACATTTGTTAGTCATTAATAAACTTAATCAATTCATTGCTAAATTCTTCCGGTTGATCCAAAAAACTAAAATGTCCAGCCTTCTCAAAGACAACAAGTTTTGAATTTGGAATAAGTTTATTCATTAATTTTCCATCATTGAGTAATGTTACTTTGTCATCTCTCCCCCAAATAATTAATACCTGTTTTTTAATTTTAGAAAAAAGATGAGTCAAATCCTCCATAACAACTTTTGTAAAAATTTTTGAAAGTTTAATATTTTCTAAATATTCACTGCCAATTAATAAATAAAACTTTTTTCTGAGAGGTTGCATAAAAGTAAGTTTAAAAATAGGTTTAATAAATTTGGAAATTGTTGCTAATAATTTTTTTTTCCGAGAATCGTGAATAATTCCAGCCGCATCAACTAAAATTATTTTTTCCAAAAAGTCAGGATTTTCGGCGCCTATTTTTATGGCAATCCTTCCTCCAAATGAATGGCCAATTAAATTAATTTTTTTTAATCCTAATTTTTCAACAAATTCATAAACAATTTTTTTATAATCATCAACATCATATGTGGTATTTGGTATTTGAGATTGACCAAAACCAGGAAGGTCTAAAAAATATAAAGAATAATTTTTATTAATTAATTCAGGAACGATCTTGAACCAGAGTTGATTATCGACCCCCCAACCATGGAGAAAAACGAGTGTTTTGTTAGTAAATTTTTTATCCGGTAAAACAGAATAATAATTTAAAAGAAGATTATTGATTATTATTTGCTTATTGGAAATTTGATTATTTGTCACTAAATATCTTATCACTGCCACCCGATTCTAACCTCGGAGGTTAGAAAAAGCTTGGCAGAAAGTTATAATTCTTTTAACATCTTTTTAAATTCGTCAAAGGAATTTACTTCGACTTTTTGTCCGTTAAGGAAGAAAGTCGGAGTTGAATCAACTCTCATTTGATCAGCCTCTCTTAAATCTTCAGCAACTTTATTTTTAACCTCTGACGAATCAATGTCTTTTTTAAATTTTTCAAGATCGAGTTTAAGTTCTTTGGCATAGTTGACGAAATCTTCTTGTTGAGGATTTTTACTTTCTTTCCAGGTTTGTTGGTTGTCAAAAAGCAAGTCCGTCATCTCCCAAAACTTATTCTGAATACCTGCAGCTTCAGCTGCATAGGCGGCTACATTAGCTTTATTGTGAATTTGAGAAAGTGGAAAATGTCGATAGACAAAAGTAACTTTCTCGGTAATATCAAAATCAGCACTGCCGGAAGCTTCAATAGCCTTTAAGATATTATGGGCATTTTTACAGGCCGGACATTGAAAGTCGCTGTATTCAACTAACAGATTCTTTTTTTCAGGCGACCATTTAACATGATCAGTTAATTTTAATTCTCTAGTTTGAGGAAAGTCGGTAACCACAGGCTGGTTAATTATTTTATAAACGCCGAAAAGAAGTAAAAAAGTTCCGAGGATAGAAATGATAGAGATTATTATCGTATTTTTATTCATGTAGATAATTTTATCATCTTTAAGCAGATATTTGGCTCAATTTTATTAATTTGTCCTATACTCAAATGCGCTTGTCATTCCCTCGTAGGAGGGAATCCAGTCCATAATTACATTTTTAAAAAAATATTTTTGCTTTTAACTTGTTAATTTGATAGTCTGTTGAACGATGGCGACTTTTATGGAAGGATTTGCTAAACATGTTGAACGAGGGCTACAAAGATATCCTGATGAATTTTACATATCTTGCACAATAACTAATATAAAGCCATATTTATACACCTTTCTTGGACCTTTGCAAGAGGTAAATTTGAATATTAATTACCGAAGTTATATAATCGCTCTAAATAATATGGCCAAAGCTGAATATAGTCTTGCTGAAGGGGTGGAAGTGGATGTTTTTGGAAGACCTAGATGTGGTGATTGTGATGAAGCGAAGAAAGCAATTGAAGAAGTTCAAGTTCCGTATACGTATACTAATGTTGTAGGTGATCTAAAAGCACAGGAAAAATTTAAAAGAATATGCGAGGCCCTTGAAATGGAGCCCGCAGTCCCTGTGATTGTTATCAGCACTCTAACAGAAAATGAAAACAGCAAGTTAGTTTTTGTTGAACCGCGAGGGTTAGGTTTAAAAGCTTTAACAAGTGCGCTTTTAGCCCTTCGTATGCCAGTTCCAAGAAAATAATTATTCTTTTGTTTTTGGTTTAGTCAACAATCAGCAATCCGTACATGATAGCAATTCCTAAGATAAAAGTAAAAATTTGAATAGCGCTTTTTTTTAGTTTAACCTCTCTTTGAAGCTCTGGGATTAAGTCGGAACCGGCAATATAGATAAAATTGCCGGCGGCAAAGGGAATAAGAAATTGAATGGCATTTTTTGCATAAACGTCAAGAGTTAACAAAACAATTACTCCTAAAAAAGCGGTCAAAGCCGTAAGAAAATTTAAA
>JBBTYO010000027.1:0-9662 GCA_038061735.1 Patescibacteria group bacterium | reverse complement strand
AGATGATATTTACGGGCAAAGCGATGCGATTCGTCACGAAGTAACCTGATAATGTTCAAAACTTTGCTGTCATTTTTTAGAAATAAATTTGGGTAACTCTCGATTCCCACAATTACCCTATCAGGGTTCTTAGCTATTCCAATAAGCGGAATAATAATCTTATTATCATAAAATATTTTTAAAATTGCTTTAATTTGTGGCCGACCACCGTCAATAATTATCAAATCAGGGACAGGCCAATTTTGTTTTAATCTTCTAATTATGACTTCTTTTAATCGATCAAAGTCCGATTTTAAACCGGTCTGCTTAATTTTGAACCGGCGGTATTCTCTCTTATCTATTTGATTATTTTTCATGACTACCATTGAACCAACCGCCTGTTTTAATCCTAAATTACTGATGTCATATGTTTCTATACGGTTTAATTTATTTAATTGGGGAAAGTATTTTTTTAATATAACTGACATCTCTTCTAAATTTTTCTCATTATTGTTTATAAAAAACTCCAAATCATCTTTTAGATTTAATAATCGGTCAAATCGAAAAATTTTATTACGAATAATAATTGCCTGTTCATATTGACTATTTTTTATCAATACATTTAATTGTTTATTAAGATTTTGAATAATCTTTTTCACATTACCATTCAAGATCGAAACAACCTGATTAATATTTTTTTTATATTGTTTTTTTTCGTTAATATTTTTAATTTGATTAGGGCAAGGATTGCATAATCCTATTTTTGAATAAAAACAAGCCTTATTACTTAATTTTTTTTGAGTACAGAATGGAATAATACGTCTGATATCGTTTATGATTTTTTCCACCATTCTCACTGATGAAAAAGGACCAAAAAATAATGGCTCTGAAGGTTTCCTGGTTATAAAAATTTTTGGATACTCATCTTTGATTGTTATTTTTATATAAAGAGGGCTTTTATCATCCTTCCAAATTGAATTATATTTCGGTTGAAGTTCTCGTATTAATTTTGCCTCCATTATTAAGGCTTTAAATTCCGACTCAGTTATTATTGTTTCAATTTTATTTGAATTATCAATGATGAATCTTTCCTTATTGTCCAGCTTAGCATTCTCTAAATGGGACAATAGTCTTGCCTTAATATTGACTGACTTGCCAATATAATTAATTGTTTCATTATTTTTAAAAAGGTAGAGACCAATCGTGTTAGGTAGACTATCTATTTGACTCCTAGTGATCATTATGTCTTATTTTTGTAAATAACCGATAAACTAAAAACAGAACGGATAGGCCTAGAAGGAAAAAAAATATATTTATTATCAAAGTATAAATAAAGGGAATGACAGTGATTTTTTGCTTTAAAAGTTCTTTTTGCAAAACATTGATAATCAATTCCCCTTGAATTTTCTTATTTTTGTCTTTTGCTAAATAGTCAAAAGCGATTGTCTTTTTCTCAAAAGGAACTAAAACAGGGATAACAAATTTTTCTTTTTCAATAACAATATTATTTGCTTTTAAAACAACCGGAATTTGCCAAAGATAACTATTGCCGTTATTTTTTATAACAAATTTTCCCTGATAAGATTTTTTGTCAGAGATCGTGGTTGGAAAATCTATCCCCTCAATAACAATTTCTTTTTTTTCTACAGGTTGATTAACAACCGGTTTTATTAAAACATCTCGGGAATTTTCTATCTTATACATCCCGGCGGCCAGCGGATAGTCGGGTGCTTTTCCGTGAATAACAAAAACAATATGATTCAAATCAAATGAAGAAAAGTAATCAATACCCGAAGTGTTTTCCCAGGTTGGGTCAACTGCGATCCAATTTTCCGTTTTTGAATCAAAATATTCAGGCCAAGCGTGTAAAATATCGGAGGACAATGAAATTGGTTGTAATTTTGGATCTAAAGAAAAACCGTAACCCTCTACCTCCCGACTGTAGATTCCTTTTTCCCTGGAAATCCCAACAAAAAGATCGGAAAATTCCAGACAAACTGCCTGATCCGGGTTTGATAAAACAACGTCAGCGCCCAATCGTTTATTGTCTGAGCTAATTTTTTTGTAATTATAGCTAAGGCTGTTAGTTACAAAATCATATATTTCTTTTGGATTGTTTATATTTTTAATTAAATCAACTTTATTTATCTGCCAGTATTTTTTTGCCGTAAGAAGATAATTTTTTTGTTGATTAATCGCTGTCCGAAAATAGGGCGTAACCTCATCCCTTGTTTTTGAATAAACTTCAATCAAACTTTTATAAACAATTGTTTTTGTTTCCAACGGCTTAAAAAAATATTTTCCTAAATAATTACCATCTTCGTCTAAACGAACTGATTCTGGAGGCGGATTAATTGATTGCAAAAAAAATTTCTGGTTGGCTGTTTCGGGTGGAAAAGCAATTTCTGTAGAAACTGGATATATCTGATCATTTTTTAAATGGTAGGTTAATTCGGTTTGATAGATTTGGCTATCTCCAAAAACAGCATAAATAGTTTTTGTTTTTGGATTATTCCAAATTATTTTATTTCCGGTAACTGAGTCGGGCTTTGGTTTTGAAATAGAAACTTTTTTATTGGTCGTTTCAGGCAAATTAACTGTAACTGTATACGATTCATTTTGGGTATTTTCTATTACCGGCAAAACCACTTCCCAAACTTTTCCATTAACCTTAAATAAATTTGCCTGATCAAAGTTAAGAAAAAATGTATTAACCGAATCTTTACCAATGGCCGGGTTTGAGAATTCTAATTCGATTTTGGTTTTTTCTTCATCGGTAGTAATTTTTGGAGTAATAAAACCATTATCGTCTGAAGTTTTAAGATTATTAATTGAAAAGGTATTCGGAAAACTTATGGCAAATTTACTGACAAACACTTCAGTTTTTAAATTAACAATTTTTATTTTAAAATTTACCTGGGAATTTAGATTATTTTGTGATTGTGAAAGATTGTACTCAACTTGATAGTCGGTTTTGAAATCGGCAGCAAGAACGGTTATAGATGATAGATGAAAGATGATAGATGATAGTAGGAGAATAAATATATGTTTGAATAAAGATTTCATAGCAAAACTAATGTCATTCCCGCGTAGGCGGGAATCCAGACTAAATGTTTCTTTTTTGTTTTAATAATGTAATTATAGACTGGATCCCCTCCTTCGAGGGGATGACAAAACTATATCATTTAATTTTACTCAAATACTCCCCCGTATAAGATGATTTTACCTTAAGGATACCTTTCGTTTCTCCTTGATATATTATCATTCCACCTTTGTCTCCTCCATCAGGTCCAAGATCAATTATATATTGACAGCTTTTAATAACATCAAGATTATGTTCAATAACAATTACTGTGTTGCCTCTATCAACTAATTCAGTAATTGTGTGAAGTAATTTTTCGATATCATAAAAATGTAGACCGGTTGTTGGTTCGTCAAGTATGTAAATAGTTCTTCCGGTATCACGTCTTGAAAGTTCATTGGCTAATTTTAATCTTTGAGCTTCACCACCTGATAAAGTTGGTGCTGGTTGCCCTAGTTCCAAATAACCTAAACCAGTCTTTTGTAAGAAGCTTAATTTAGAATACACTTTGAAATAATTATTAAAGAAAGTCAGAGCTTCATCAACTGTCATTTTTAAAATTTCATAAATACTTTTACCCTTATATTTAACCTCAAGCGTTTCTTTGTTATACCGATTACCTTGACAGATATCACAAATAACGTAAACATCGGCTAAAAACTGCATCTCAATTTTCAAAACTCCGCCTCCCTGACACTTTTCACAACGGCCACCTTTAATATTAAAAGAAAATCTTCCTTTTTCGTACCCTCGTTCACGGGCGTCGACAGTCGACGCAAAAATTTCTCTAATTTCATCAAAAAAACCGATGTAGGTAGCTGGATTAGAACGGGGTGTCCGGCCAATTGGCGATTGATCAACCATATGAACCCGGTCAAGATATTGATAACCTTCAATTTTTTTAAACTCACCTATTTTATCGTGAAAATAACCGTCTAAATAATATTTTAGAGCCGGATACAACGTTTCTGTAACTAATGAAGACTTGCCTGATCCGGAAACTCCCGTCACCCCTATTAAGTTACCTAAAGGAATTTTTATATTAATATTTTTTAAATTGTTATGAGTGATGCCGGAAACAACCAATTCCCCATGATTTGTTTGTAGGGGCGGGGTCTTCCCACCCTTGATCTGAATTGATTTTTCCCCAATAAGATATTGTCCTGTCAACGATGTTTTTGTTTTTTTCATCTCAGTTAGATTGCCACTAAAAATTACTTTACCGCCATTTTTGCCGGCCTTTTCTCCCAGTTCAACCAAGTAATCAGAGGCCTCCATTGTTTCCCGATCGTGTTCTACGACGATAAGACTATTTCCCAAATCTCTGAGATGTTTTAAAGTTGTAATTAATGAAGAAACGTCTTTTGGATGAAGGCCAATGGACGGTTCATCGAGTACATAAAGGACACCAGTTAGCCCGCTGCCTATTTGGGAAGCTAAACGAATTCTTTGCAGTTCTCCCCCGGACAAAGTCCCGGCTCTTCTACTAATTGTTAGATAAGATAAACCAACACTGTTTAAAAAATTTAGTCTTGTTAAAATTTCTTTAATAATAGATTTGGCTATTTGTTTTTCATAGACGGATAAGATTGCTTCTATTTTTTCCTTAAAATAATTTGTTAAATTATCAATCGATAAATCAGAAATCTGGGTAATATTTTTTTTATCAATTGTGATCGAAAGAATTTCCGGCTTTAATCTTTGACCTTTACATTTTGGACAGGTTTCTTCCCTCATATATTTTTGTATCTCCATGGCAGAATAATCCCCTTGAGTCTCAACATACCTTCGTTCTAGTTCTGCAATAATTCCAGAAAATTTCTCCGTGATCGTCGTCGCCCGACCAAAACGGTTGACACCTTCTACCCGATAAATTTTATTTGTCCCCTTTAAGAGAGTATCTATTTGTTTATTTGTTAATTTACTTATTTGTTCATTCATATCTATTCCTTCTTCTTCACATACCTGTTTAATTAAACGGACATACCAAGTTTCATGGAAAAATAATTTATTAAAAGGTAAAATTCCTCCCTCAAGAAGAGAAAGATTTTTATTCAAAATTAAATCGCGGTCAACGGCAAAAATTGTTCCCAGTCCTCGGCAGTTTTCACAGGCACCAAGAGGCGAGTTAAACGAAAACATTCTCGGTTCTATTTCAGACAGCGATAAATTACAAATAGGACAAGAAAATTTTTCTGAATAAAGATGTTCTTTATTATTGGTTTTAACAATGACTAGACCATTTGAAAGTTTTAATGATTGTTCAATTACATTTACTAACCTCGATCTTAAACTGTTTTTAAAAATATTATTTTTCATTTCTTTATGACCAAAAGAGATTGTATCCATTAAAGCTTCTATTTTATGTTTGTTAGTTTTTATCAAATCAATTTCGTCGTCCAAACTAAAGATTTTTTCGTCAACAATAATTTGAGCAATTCCTTTTGAACGAAGATTATCAAAAAGATCCTTAAATTCGCCTTTTTTATTTCTAACAATTGGCGATAAAATAAAAAACTTGTGTGGTTTTGTTTTGTCTGTAATAATTTTATCTTCAATTTCCTTTATCACTCTCTGGACAATTTCATCAACAGACATTTTGCTGATTTCCCGTCCACAATTTGGACAGTGAGGATGAGCAACTTTGGCAAAAAGTAAACGCAGGTAGTCATAAATTTCCGTAATCGTACCAACCGTTGACCGTGGGTTATGTGAGGTCGTCTTTTGATCTATTGAAATTGAAGGAGATAAACCTTCAATCAAATCAACATCAGGCTTATCCATTATTCCCAAAAATTGACGGGCATAGGCGGACAATGATTCAACGTATCGCCGCTGTCCCTCGGCATAAATCGTGTCAAAGGCTAAAGATGATTTTCCCGAACCGGAAATTCCGGTAATAACGACAAATTTATTTTTAGGAATATCGACTGAAATATTCTTTAGATTATGTTGACGAGCTCCTCGAATTTTGATATGATCCATATAATATTTATAATTTTTATAAAAGTTATAACATTTATATTTTTATCTCTTTGACCTTCTCTCTTATCTTAATCGCCAGTTCAAAGTTTAAATTCTCCGCCTGGTTCTTCATCTCTCTTTCCATCTTCTTAACTAACTTTTTTTTATCAAACGGCGTTAAGCTATCCATATTCATTTCATCTAAGTACCTTGAGTCAAAATCACGATCATAAAAAAGACTTTTTTCGTCTTGATCAACAATTTTTTCTCTGATTGGTTTGTAAATAGTTTTTGGGGTAATTTTGTGTTTGGTGTTATATTCTACCTGATACTTTCTTCGTCTAGTGATCTCCCCCACCGCCTGATTGATTGACTTAGTCATTATATCTGCATAGATGATTACCTGACCGGTGATATTTCTGGCCGCCCGACCCATTGTCTGAATTAGCGAAGTCCTTGATCTTAAAAATCCTTCTTTATCTGCATCAAGAATTGCCACAAGAGTTACCTCCGGTAAATCCAATCCTTCCCTTAATAAATTAACCCCAATTAAAACATCAAAATTTCCCTTTCTTAAATTTTCCAAAATATTTGATCTTTCTAAAGTTTTAACATCGCTGTGCAGATAGGCAGCGTTAATTTTTTTATCTTTTAAATAAGCGGATAAATCTTCGGCCATTTTTTTTGTCAAAGTAGTTACCAAAACTTTTTCTTTTACTTTGACCCTCTTTTCGATCTCAATGATCAAGTCTTGTACTTCATTTGTGGCTGGTTTAATAATTATCTCGGGGTCAATAATCCCAGTTGGACGGATTAATTGTTCGACTATTCCACTGCTTTTTGAACTTTGATCTTTGATTTTTGACTTTTCTATTTCCCATTCATTAGGCGTTGCAGAAACATAAACTATTTTTGACGCCATTGGATAAAATTCCTCAAATTTTAGTGGACGATTATCAAGAGCTGATCTTAAACGAAATCCGTAGTCAATCAACGTATTTTTCCGCGAGTAGTCCCCATTAAACATTCCGCGTATTTGTGGTACGGTCATATGCGATTCATCGATAAAAAGTAGCCAATTTTTTCCGTATTGCTGATTAAAATAATTAATTAAACTGTAAGGAGGATCGCCGATCTTTCTTCCGTCAAAATAGCGGGAATAATTTTCGATACCATTTACATAACCAACTTCTTTGATCATTTCTAAATCATAATTTACTTTGCGAACTAATCTTTGCATTTCAACCAATTTATTTTTCTTTTTTAATTCATTTGCCTCGTGTTTAAGATCATCTCTGATTTGCTGTTCAGCATTCTTAAAAACTGCCGGATCCATCAGATAGTGCTTGGCGGGATAAATTATCAAGTTAGTGGCTAGTGGCTGGTGGTTAGTGATTAGTTTACCGGATACAGGTTCAAAACTTTCAAACCTTTTCACCTTTCCACTTTCTAACTCGATACGATATCCTATGTCCTCATAAGCCGGATAGATATCAATTCTGTCTCCGCGAATTCTAAATGTCCCCCGTTTGAAATCAAACTCGCTCCGGGAATATTGCAGTTCAATTAAACGACGGGCAATGCTTTTTATCTCAATTTTTTGTCCTATTTCTATTTCTAAAATAAAACGCCCGTATTCGACCGGGGAGCCGATATTGTAAATACAGGAAACCGAAGCAACAACAACCACGTCTTTGCGGGTTAAGATATTTGTGGTGGCCTTAAGTCGAAGTTTATCAATCAGCTCATTAATTTGGGCTTCTTTTTCAATATAGGTATCGGATGAGGGCATGTAAGCTTCCGGTTGGTAATAATCATAGTAAGAAACAAAATATGAAACGGCATTTTCCGGAAAAAAATCACGAAACTCCTGATAAAGTTGACCGGCTAAAGTTTTGTTGTGAGAAATGATAAGGGTCGGCATCTGCAATTTTTCAATGACATTTGCTAAAGTAAAAGTTTTACCAGATCCTGTCACACCCAGTAAAACCTGATCTTTTTTTCCCATCTTGATCCCCGCGACTAATTTTTCAATCGCCTGCGGCTGATCTCCAGTTGGGGAAAATGAGGATTTGAGTTTAAACATAAATGCAACCAATAATTATAGCAGGGATTTGGGAGAATTATTACTCTAATACCAACGACCCATCAATTATTTGTTTAAGAGTTTCTCCAATAACTTGAATTGCATTTCTTAATTCTTCTTCAGTCCTATTTGTAAAATTAAGCCTCATAAATACTTCATCCGCTTTAAAATTAGGATGAAAAAATTTTTGCATTTTATTTTTTCGATTTGCTAAAAAATATTTTCCAACACCAAGATCAACTTTATATTTTTCCACAATATATTTATTAAGTTTTGCTATGTCTACCATTGTTGATAACTTACTAAATTCTTCTTTTAAACTTACACAAATAAACATACCTCCTTCAGAAGCAGACATGTTGAAATATTCCATAGGAAAGTGCTCCAAAATTGCTTCCGCCATTGCCCTTTTTCTTGGCCGATATAAATTTCTAATTTCCAAGATGTGTTCATCAATAGCTTTACTTTTAATAAGTTCTGCTACTACAGCTTGAAATGCGTAAGAAGTAAAAAGTTCTTGACCTGTTTTTACATTAGTAAATAGCTCCATATAATTATCAATTCCATCTACTGGTATCTGTTCTGGGAAAACCATACCTCCAACCCTCATGCCCGGGGCGACAGTTTTTGAAAAAGTGAATAAATGAATAACGTTTTTTGGAGCTAATGATTGGATTGAAGGAATATCTTCTCCTTCATATCTTAATTCACTATAGGGGTCATCTTCAACGGCTAATTGATCATATTTTTTCAAAATATCAGCTATTTGTTTTCTCCTTTCAAGTGGGATTGTTTTTCCAGAAGGGTTCTGGAAAGTTGGAATCGTGTAGAGAAATTTTATATCTTTATGTTTTTTAAAAGCTTTTTCTAGTTCAGCGGGAATTATTCCGAATTCATCAGTTGGAATTTCAATATAATCAGGATTAAATTTTCTCCAAGCTCCTAAAGCCCCAATATAGGTCGGTTTTTCAACTGCAATTTTACTTCCCCCTTTCGGCTCAAGAAATAAATCACCTATAATTCCCAATGCTTCCTGAGATCCAGCTGTAATGGCTATATTTTCTGATTTTGTTCTTACTTGACGATTAGGACGAGCTAAAAAATCCGGGAGAATATCAAGTAATGGTCTAAATCCACGAGCACTCCCATATTGAAGTAAGTTTGGCCCAAATCCATCAGGACTAATAGCTTTTGAAAATATTGAGGCGATTTTTTCAACATCAAAAGTCTTTGGGTCTGGGGCACCTGCACTTAGAGAGACAACTTCAGGATTTCCAGCATGTTTTAATAAAGCTCCAAGCCCACCATCACCCATTTCACGAATTCGTCTGACAAATTTTTTGCTAAAATCGGGACTATATTCTGATGATCGAGCAGAAGCCATTTTAAAAATAAATAACTTTTAATCGTGATTCGTTGATTGGTTTTTGTGCAGATGATTTGGGAAGATAAATTTCGAAGTACTGCTCGATATTTATTCGGTTTGACATATGTTAAATATGTTCGATTTATGCCATTATAAACGTCTTTATTTTTTTGTCAAGTTGAAAA
>JBBTYO010000026.1:0-1463 GCA_038061735.1 Patescibacteria group bacterium | reverse complement strand
GAAAAAAATTAGTTGACGTTCTTGAACTAGCCAAAAAAAAGGCCCTCTCCGCCGATCTTCAAGATAAAAATTGCAGCAACTTTACCGGTTATCGAGTAACAATTTCTCCCAGTACCTATTCATTTAAATTTTGTTGTGCTTCAAGTTGTACCGTTGTTCAAAGTTATAATATAACAACGAGCATTGCTATTACTGCTGGAGCCGGCGATTATGACTTTTCACCATTAATGACTAGACCAATTTTTGTTTCAGATACGATTAGTCTCAAAAATTCTGCTATTAACAAGACTATAAACATATCGATTTCCCCAATAGGAATCATTGAATTAGATGAAATGTTGCTATGAAAAAGTCACTTGTGGGGTTTTCCCTCATCGAAGTTCTTGTTTTTACCTCAGTATTAGGTTTATTTTTTGTGGCAGCCCTGACTGTTACAACCTTTAATCTTAAGAATATGAAAATTCAAGAACATAAAATTTTAGCTACCCGATATGCAGAAGAAGGAATCGAGTGGGTAAAACAGGAAAAAGAGGATGATTGGACAGTATTTATTGCTCACGGGTCGGCCGGTGGAACAACCTATTGTTTGAACTCTCTTAGTTGGACCAGCGGTTCATGCGGAGACTACTCCTTAGGAGTAATATTTAAACGGGAGCTTGTGATTAAAAATTCTGGAGATGCTGTTCTAACGGTATATTGGCAGGATATGGGTACGGAATTATCAGTGCCGATAAAAACCGTATTTAAATTATTAGAATAGTCCCGCGTCATTCCCGCGGAGGCGGGAATCCAAGCTAAATATACATTTTAAAATGTAATTGTAGACTGGATCCCCTCCTACGAGGGGATGACAACAACAAATAATGTATGAAAAAAACTAAGGGGGGTTTTACTTTAATTGAAACTATCGTTGTAGTTGCTGTCATTGCTTTAACTTTGCCTGTTTTATTTGCAATTATTTTTACGTTGATGAGACAGCAGGTAAAAGTCTACCGGTTGAGCCAAGTTAAAAGAGAAGGAGATTACATAATTAATGTAATGGAAAACACCATCAGAAATAGAGCCGTTACAGTTCACTCCGGCCAGCCAACTGACGCTAATATTGTTTGCCAAGATGCGAATTATCCTTTAAGCGGAACAATAAATAATTTATATTTTCTTGACGAGGATAAACAATGGTTTGGTTATTTATTTGAGAACAATTCAATTGCTTCAAAATCGGCAGATTTAGACAATCCTCCTGATGTTTTAACGTTTCCTTTAACTTCAAGTAAAATTTTAGTTGACAATACTTTTTCTATTTCTTGTTTAAGAAAATCTGCCTATTTACCCGTATCGATTTTACTTGATTTTGATATCTGTTATGATACCGGGGCCGGAATCTGTACATCAACTCGGCCCGAAGAGGTTACCTCACTTCATTATCAAATGAGAGTTAAATTGAGAAATTATTAATACTTGAT
>JBBTYO010000025.1:0-37031 GCA_038061735.1 Patescibacteria group bacterium | reverse complement strand
GGTATTTTATTTTTTCTACGATAACCGAAGTCTTTCCCGTTCCCGCTCCGGCAATAATCAAAAGCGGTCCCCCATTATATTTCACCGCCTGCAATTGTTCTTTATTTAAAACGTAATCGCTCATGTCAAACATTGTAGCAAATAAAAAAATATTATCTTAGTGACGACCGTCCACAAGATAATCTTTACATCTACGAACGAAATTGTTAAATGGTATATAATAAAAACATGGAAAAAATTGCGATTTTTAAAGGTCAGAAAATTCGGAGACTTTGGGATGAGAAACAGGAAAAATGGTATTTTTCGGTGGTCGATGTGGTTGCGATTTTGAGCAGTAGTGTTGATGCGAGGAATTATTGGAAAGTTTTAAAAAATCGTTTAAAAAACGAAGGAAGTCAGGTGGTTACAAAATGTAACCAACTGAAAATGGAGGCTTCTGACGGTAAAAATTACCTAACGGATGTGGCAGATACAGAATCAATGCTTCGAATAATCCAGTCAATTCCTTCTCCAAATGCTGAGCCATTTAAGTTATGGTTAGCTCGAGTAGGTTATGAGAGGATTGAAGAGTCCGAGGATCCAGAAAAAGCTATTCAACGGGCGATGCGTTTTTATCTCAAACGTGGATATTCCAAAAACTGGGTTAACCAAAGACTAAAAAGTATTGAGATTAGAAAAGAATTGACTGACGAATGGGAAATTCGAGGAGTAAAAGAAAGTAATGAGTTTGCCAGTTTGACAGATGAAATTACTTTTGCTTGGGCCGGTATGAAAACTAAAGACTACAAAAAATATAAAGATCTTAAAAAAGAAAACTTGCGTGACAACATGACGAATCTTGAGTTGGTTTTGAATATGTTGGCTGAGGTTTCAACAACTGAAATCTCAAAAAAAGTTGAGCCAAAAAATTTAGAGGAAAATAAGAAAGTCGCCAGGGAAGGCGGCTCCATCGCCGGCACCGCCCGACGTAAACTGGAGAAAAGGACAGGTAAAAAAGTTATTACAAAATTAAATGCAAAAGGACTGCGGTTGATAAAGTAATTTCGAAGTTTTTATTTTGTTTTGATACGACCTTTTCTAAAAGCATTTCTTATAATTGCTCTGTTTTTCTTTATTTCAAGGGCATCTGTTTTTACGCCATCTTTTAACATCTTTTTTATGAATTTTCTGTTTGCTTTTATCAAATCAGCTTCTTCTTTAGCTTGTTTTTTTGCTTCTGCTCCTGATACTTTCTTAAAAGCCTGAACAATTTTTTCATCTTTCTTTTTTTCTTGACTTTCTATTTTCATATTATGTAATATTTTACTTCTTCTTCTTCTTATTGTCAACGGGCGCTGGAAAAAAATGTTACACCGTAACATTAGGGTGTAACAAAAAATATTATCTTGATCGCGGTCGTTCATAAGATAGTATTTTAAAATACGATTATGTAATATTAGGGAGTAGTAAATAAAAGATGTTAGTTAACTAGTTAACTGTATATTTATCTTGAGTTGTGATTTTAGTCTGGATTCCCGCCTTCGCGGGAATGACAAGCCAAATTCATTTGACTTTCGGTTCATAAATTCGTAAGATAAGTTTTAAAGCTTGAAAAGCCTTCTTGTTTTTTTAATTTTTTTCGTTATAATAAGAAAGGCTCGTTAATTTATTATTATTAATTTAATTTTATAATCATATGGCAGACGGCGTTTTTCAGAGGACAAAACCTCATTTAAATATTGGTACGATTGGTCACGTTGATCATGGAAAGACCACCCTTACTTCAGCAATTCACTATTTTCTTTCAAAGACAGGTAAAGCAAAATTCTTAAAATACGAAGATATTGACAAAGCTCCAGAAGAAAAAGCCCGTGGAGTCACGATTAATCTTCATCACTCAGAATATGAAACCGATAAAAGACACTATGCGCACATTGATGCTCCGGGACACGCTGATTATATTAAGAATATGATCACCGGTGCCGCTCAGATGGATGGAGCTATCTTGGTTGTTTCTGCTCCAGACGGTCCAATGCCCCAAACTCGAGAGCATATTTTACTTGCACGTCAGGTAAATGTCCCGGCCATAATTGTATTCTTGAATAAATGTGATTTGGTCGCTGATAAGGAAATCCTAGATTTAGTCGAGATGGAAGTAAGAGATCTGTTGACCAAATATAAATTTCCCGGAGATAAAATTCCGATCATTCGCGGCTCTGCCATAAAAGCATTAGCTGATGACACGGAAGGTTTAAAAGCAATCGAACTTCTTATGAAGACTGTTGATGATTATATCCCTGATCCAGTCAGACCGGTTGATAAGCCGTTCTTAATGCCGGTTGAAGACGTCTTTACAATTTCCGGACGTGGAACCGTTGTTACAGGACGCGTTGAAAGAGGCATCGCAAAAGTGAACGAAGAAATGGAAATAGTCGGAATCAAAGACACCAAAAAAACAGTTATTACCGGAGTTGAAATGTTTAAAAAAACTTTAGACGAAGCCCGAGCCGGTGATAACGTTGGTTTACTACTCAGAGGAGTAGAAAAAGAAGATGTGATTCGCGGACAAGTAATTGCCAAACCAGGATCGATTACCCCACATACAGAGTTTGACGCAGAAATTTATATCTTGACCAAAGATGAAGGTGGACGACACACACCATTCTTCAAAGGATATCGTCCTCAGTTTTATATTAAAACAACCGATATTACCGGAGAAGTTGAATTACCAGCCGGTGTTGAAATGGTTATGCCAGGAGATAACGTTAAGATTAAAGGGAAATTAATTTATCCAGTTGCTATGGAAGAAGGATTGAAATTTGCTGTTCGAGAAGGTGGTCACACAGTTGGAGCAGGAGTAGTGACTAAGATTATTAAATAAGAGAGTTTTTCGCACTTTAATACTATGCCGAAAGGAAGAATTAGAATTAGGCTTAAGTCGTATGATCATCGTCTGATTGATGAGACCTGTCAAAAAATAGTTGACACAACAATCAGAACGGGTGCGAATGTGGTTGGTCCAATTCCACTACCTACAAAAAATGAAATGTTTGTGGTAAATAAAGCCTCTTTTATTGATAAAGATGCAAGAGAACATTTTGGTTTAAAAACTCATAAAAGAATGATTGATATTTTAA
Organism: Patescibacteria group bacterium; assembly: GCA_038061735.1. GTDB lineage: Bacteria > Patescibacteriota > Microgenomatia > UBA1406 > GWC2-37-13 > GWC2-37-13. The sequence goes on along the minus strand of JBBTYO010000025.1, from coordinate 33,915 downwards.
ATCCTACCAATCAAACGATTGACTCTCTAATGCATCTCGAACTTCCTGCCGGTGTTGAAGTTGAAGTAAAAATGTAATAAATTCTGCTTGAAGATTTTGAATCATTGTTATATAATGCTATTTACATGTTAATTATCCTTTTGTTCGGGAAAGAAGGATTTTTTTGTCGTAATAATTATGCCAGCATTTATTTTAGGGAAAAAATCGATATCGTCTCAACAATTCGATGCAACCGGAGATAGAATTCCAACAACATTCATAGATACTTCTTCTTGTCATTTAATTAGCGTAGTCACTCCGGATAAACGAGGATATTTTTCCGTCAAGCTTGGATTTTGTCAAACTAAGAATATTAAAAAACCAGCAAAAGGTGAATTAGATAAAGCGGGGATAAAGACCCCGCTTCGTTTTTTTAGAGAATTTAGACTGGAAGATTATAAAGACAAAGTTAAATTAATTGAAGAAGGAGAAAAAAAAGGAGTTCAAGTCGGAGAAGTCAAAATTTTTTCCGGAGATGTTATCAATCCAACTCTTCTTATAAAAAGCGGCGATTTGATAACCGTTTCTGGAATATCTAAAGGAAAAGGATTTCAAGGAGGAGTTAAACGCCATGGTTTTAAAGGTAGATCACATACTCATGGAGCATCACGCGACGAAAGAGCTCCCGGATCAATTGGAATGACAACTACCCCAGGAAGAGTTTTTAAAGGAAAAAGAATGGCCGGTCGAATGGGTAACGACCGCGTGACAATCAAAAATATTGAAGTAATAGAAGTTAAAGAAAATGGACTATTAATTAAAGGTTTGGTAGCAGGAGCGAAGGATGGGTTGTTAGAAATTAGAGGCTAAAAATATGGTCGAAACAAAAAAAGTAGAAAAAAAATCAAAATTATCTTTATCAGTCTATGGTATCGATGGTAAAGAACAGAAAACTATCGAACTACCGAAAGATGTTTTTGCCGCTACTGAAAATAAAAGTTTATTAGCTCAAGCAGTAAGAGTTTACTTAGTAAATCAAAGGCAAGGTAATGTTAAAGTAAAAACACGAAGTGAGGTGATCGGATCAACTAGAAAAATTTATCGTCAAAAAGGGACAGGAAAAGCTAGACACGGTGCCATTAAAGCTCCAATTTTTGTCGGCGGCGGAGTAGCTCACGGTCCTAAACAAAAGGAATATAACTTGAAATTCAACAAAAAAGAAAAGAAGTTGGCTCTATACGGAGCTTTGTCATCCAAGCTTAAAGAAAAAAAGATATTTGGTTTAGATGAAAAGGCTTTGAAGATGGAACCGAAAACCAAAACGATCGCTAATTTTTTGAAAACATTAAAATTAGTCGGAAAGAACAATCTTATAGTTTTGAAGAAATTAGAAAAAAATAATTTAATATTGGCAATGAGGAATATTTCAAACGCAACTTTTATTGATGTAAATTCATTAAATCCATATTTGATCCTAAAAAGTAGCAGTTTAATTTTTGTTGAGGATGCCTTAAAAGTTTTTGATAACAAACCAAAAAATGATAATAAATAAAGTTTTAATTAAGCCAATCTTGACTGAAAAAGCCACGGATTTAGTTCAAAGTAATGTTTATATGTTTGAAATCGATTTAAAAGCTAATAAACATCAGGTAAAACAAGCTTTAGAAAAACTTTATAAGGTAAAAACAGGAGAAATAAAAGTAATGATAAGAAAAGGAAAAGAAAAAAGAGTTGGAAAAAAAGGATTGCTCAAAAAAACGGCTGATAGAAAAATTGCCTTTGTTAAGTTAAACGAAGGTAAAATTGACTTGTTTCCTCAAAAATAATTATGAATGAAAAAATATTATCTAAAAAAGTTAAGCCGATAAAAAGCTTGATGCAGATTTTGAAAAAAAGGTCAGGTCGTGATAATAGTGGTCAAATTTCTGTCCGTCATCAGGGTGGAAGACAAAAAAGATTTTATCGTATAATTGATTTTAAAAGAGATAAACGAGATATCGAGGCAGAAGTTGTTCGAATTGAGAGAGATCCAAACAGAAATGTTTTTATTGCCTTAGTTAAATATAAAGACAATGAATTAAGATATATTCTTTGTCCTAATAAACTTGAAGTAGGAGATAAAATTATTGCCAGTGAAAATGCTGAAATAAAACTTGGAAATGCTTTAATGTTGAAAAACATTCCGATTGGAACTTTAGTTCACAATGTTGAACTTTATATAGGAAAAGGTGGACAGATGATAAGGTCAGCCGGAACTGCCGCCGAAGTCATAGCTAAAGAAGATAAATTTATTCATCTCAAACTGCCATCGGGTGCAGTCCAAAGATTTTTTAAAGATTGTTGGGCGACGGTCGGTCAGCTAGGAAACATAAATTTTAAAGATGAGATAATTGGCAGTGCCGGAAGAAAACGACTCATGGGAATTAGGCCAACGGTTCGAGGTACAGCTCAAAATCCCCGCAGCCATCCACACGGTGGAGGAGAAGGAAGATCGGGAGAGGGAATGCACCCAAAGACTCCTTGGGGGAAGTCAGCTCGCGGAACGAGGACCCGAAATAAAAATAAATGGAGTAAATCATTAGTTATAAAAAGACGTAGGAAATAATTATGGAAACTAAAGCGTATTTTGTCAATTTGCCAGTTTCGCCGAAAAAAGCTCGTTTTTATTTGCCCGCAATTAAAAAATTAAAACCGGCTGAAAGCTTGGAATTTTTAATGTACGAAAATACCGATGCGTCTGAAATTTTATACAAAGCTATTAAATCGGCTCTTAGCAGCGCTCGACAGATATTGAAAGTAGAAGACAATCTGTTAAACTTTAAACTCCTAAGTGTTGAACAAGGGCAAAAATTAAAGCGCTATAGACCGGGTTCTAGAGGAAATGCTAAGCCGATCAATAGAAGAATGAGCCACATAAAAATTATCTTAGAAGCGAAATCTGTGAATAAAGTTGGTAAAAAAGTTGAAGCAAAGAAATTAGAAGTTAAGAAACCCGTCTCCGCTAAAGCTACGACGGGCAAAGAAAAATAAATGGGACAAAAAGTTCATCCAAGAGGTTTACGTCTTGGGATAATATATAACTGGAATTCAAGATGGTTCTTTTCAAACAAAAGAGCCTTCAAAGATTCTTTGATATCAGATTTGAAAATAAGAAAAGTTTTAATGAATAAATTAGCTTTTTCTTCAGTAACTCAAATAGATATAGAAAGAGCGATAAATAGAATTACTTTGATTATTTATGCTGTTAAAGTTGGTATGATAATTGGTCGGGGTGGAAAAGGGTTGGAAGAAATAAAACAGTTTGTTCTTGATAATCTAAGAAAAAGTGAAAAAGTCAAAGAACTGAAGATTGATATTAAAATTGAACCCGTCAAAAAACCATTTTTAAATTCATATTACGTAGCCCAATTAGTTGCGGAGAAGTTGATAAAAAATTTTCCCCACCGCTCTACGGTTCACAATGCTATGAATAAAGTGATGGAAGCTGGTGCTAAAGGTGTAAAAATCCAATTAGGAGGAAGAGTTGGTGGAGCCGAAATTTCCAGAAGAGAGAAATATTTCTTGGGATCAGTTCCAACATCAACAATTAGAGAAGACGTTGATCTGGCAAGATACCCAGCTCTTACAAGATCAGGATACGTAGGAGTTAAAGTGTGGATTTGTAAATAAATATGTTAGCACCAAAAAGACAAAAATATAGAAAACAATTTAGAGGAACTTTTAGGAAGATTGCCGTTAAGGGTGATAGACTAAATTTTGGTTTTTATGGTTTAAAGGCAATGAAAAGTGCATGGATAAAAGACCGGGAAATTGAATCGGCTAGAGTTATTTTTGCCCGAGGTACAAGAAAAAGCGGTAAGTATTGGTTTAGGATATTTCCGGATAAACCATTTACTAAAAAACCTCCGGAAGTGACAATGGGTTCAGGAAAAGGCGATGTGGCCTATTTTGTAGCAAGTGTTACACCAGGAAGAATATTATTTGAAATTGACGGGTTATCAAAAGAAGAATCAATTAAAGTACTGACTGATGTTGCATCAAAAATATCAGTAAAAACAAAAATTGTAACTAAAGAAATATGAAAAAAATAACTAAGACATACAACGAAAAAACCAGTAAAGAATTAGCAAAAGAAGATAATTTGATAAGAGAAGAAATTGCCAAATTACAGTTATCTTTTAAGAGTAACCCTCCGAAAGATACAAACAGTTTGGTAAAAAAAAGAAAACAATTAGCAGTTCTATTAACGGTTTTAGGCGAAAAATAATTATATGAAAAAAACACTGATCGGAAAAGTAGTCTCAATAAAAATGTCAAAAACAGTTGTGGTTTTAGTTGAGAGAAAATTTCGGCATGCTGTTTATCACAAAGTTATTATCAGACATAAAAAATTTAAAGCACATAATGAAGGGTTAGATTTACAATTAGGCGATGTAGTCAAGATTGAAGAAACAAAACCAATTTCAAAAGATAAACACTTTAAAGTTATTGAACAAATAAAAAAATAATATGTTGCAACTAAGAACAATTCTAAACGTCGCAGATAATAGTGGAGCCAAGAAGGTTGGAATGATCGGTATGTCTAAAATGGGTAACAGAAAATTTGCCTATTTGGGTGAAGTGATAAATATTACCGTAATGGAAGCACAGCCTTTTGGTATGGTAAAAAAAGGTGAAGTTCACTCAGCTGTGATTGTCAGAACAAGAAAAGAAGTTAGAAGAAAAGATGGCAGTTATATAAGATTCGATGAAAATGCTTGTGTAATACTTGCAAGTAAAGAAGTAAAAGATCCAAAAGGAACAAGAATTTTTGGTCCAATAGCAAAAGAAGTTAAAGAAAATGGTTTTTCAAAAATAGCCAGTTTGGCAGAGGAAATATATTAATATGAAAATTAAAAAAGGCGATAAAATAAAAATGAGAATTGGTAAGGACAAAGGCAAGGGTGGAGTAGTGGAAAAAGTTTATAAAAATTCTAATAAGGTACTGGTCACAGGAATGAATCTTTATAAAAGACATGTAAAGAAAAATGAAAAAATGCCACAGGGCGGAATTGTTGAAATACCAAGAGCAATAAATGTTTCAAAATTAAGCCTTGTTTGTCCTAAATGCGGGAAATTGACAAGAATAGGATTTGTAATTGAAAAAAACCCGCCTGCGCAGGCAGGTAAAAAATTTAGAATTTGTAAAAAATGCGATAGCAAGATATAAATATGACATTTCAAGAATTTTACATTAAGGAAGTTGCTCCCAAGTTGACGAAAGAATTGGGTGTTAAGAATGTAATGGCTGTGCCTAAAATAATTAAAATTGCTATTAATGTTGGAGCCGGTGAGGCTGTAACTAACAAAAATGTTATTGAAAAAATTCAGGAACAAATATCAACAATTACCGGGCAAAAAGCTTTAATTACAAAAGCCAGGACGTCCGTTTCTGCCTTTAAAATCAGAAAAGGACTAGCAATTGGAGTTAAGGTGACTTTGAGAGGAAAAAGAATGTATCATTTTTTGGAAAAATTGATTAAAATAGTGATTCCCCGATTGAAGGACTTTAGAGGAATTCCAGAAAGTAATGTTGATCAAAATGGCAATTTAAATATTGGTTTTCCCGAACAAATAATATTTCCTGAAATAGATTTCGATAAAATTGATAAAATAAGAGGTTTGCAAGTAACAGTAGTCACTAATGCAAAAAACAAAGAAAAAGGAAGAAAATTATTTGAGATGTTAGGAATTCCCTTTAAGAAATAATTATGGCAAAAACATCCGATGTAGTTAAATTTCTAAAAAAACAAAAATTTAATGTACGATTTCATAATCGTTGCTCTATCTGCGGAAGATCGAGAGGATATATGAGACGTTTTGGACTATGCAGAATTTGTTTTAGAGAAAAGGCATTACAGGGAGATATTCCCGGAGTTAAAAAAATTTCACTATGAGCAGATCAAGAAAAAAAGGGCCATATATTGATGATAGGTTAATGAAAAAAGTTTTAAAGCAAAAAGAGACAAATGATAATACGGCTATTAAAACATGGTCACGAGCATGTCAAATCCCACCCGATTTTGTTGGGCATAAGTTTGGGATTCATAATGGAAGGAAGTTTATAGAAGTTTCTATAACTGAAAACATGGTTGGTCACCGATTAGGAGAATTTTCGATTACTCGAACATTCAGAAGCCATGGAAAAGTTACAAAAAAAGTTGTTGAGGCAACATAAAAATATATGGAAAATTCAATTATTGATCTAGTGATCAGAATTAAAAACGGGTATATGGCAAGAAAGGAAGTTATAACTTCACCTTATTCAGCTTATAAAGAAGCAATTTTGAAAAAGTTGTTTGAATTAAAGTTCATTGAAAGTTATGAGGTTGAAGGGGATGTAAAAAAGAATATGGTCATTAAGCTAAAATATGAAGAAGGTAATCCGGCTATAACCGATGTAAAAATTTATTCAAAACCGGGAATGAGATTGTACATATCTTATAAAAATTTAAAACCTGTTTTGAGTGGTTTCGGTTATTCAGTTCTTTCCACTTCAAAAGGGATTATGACAGACAAAGAGGCAAAAAAAGCAAAGTTAGGTGGAGAATTATTATTTAGTTTTTGGTAATTTTATGTCTAAAATAGGTGAAAAACCAGTTATTTTATCAAGCACAGTCAACTTAACTATTGATAATAATAAAGTCAATATTAAAGGCCCTCAAGGGGAAATGTTTTTTGATGTGCCTAAAGAATTAACTTTAATAAAAGAAGGAAATAATCTAATTATTAAAAGAAATAATAATGACAAAAAAGTTAAGTCGTTACATGGTTTATATCGACAACTGTTAGGAAATGCAATATCGGGAGTAGAAAAACCTTGGGAGAAAAAATTAGAAGTAGTTGGAACCGGTTATACAGTAAAATTACAGGGTGAGGATTTAGTTTTTAAGATAGGATATTCTCATTTAGTAACTTTTAAAAAACAACCGGGGATAAAATATCAAGTTGAAGGAAATAATAAAGTTACCGTGTTAGGACAAGATAAACAAATGGTCGGACAGGTAGCCTATCAAATAAAGATGATTAGAAAACCTGACGTATATAAAGGTAAAGGAATTAGATATTTGGGTGAAAAATTAAGAATTAAACCTGGTAAAAAGGCAAAGGCCGCAGGTACCGCTGCCTAATCAATAATATGACAAATATAAACTTAGATCGAAAACTTCGAAGAAAAAGAAGAATTAGTTCTAATATTCATGGTACGAGTGATCGTCCAAGAATATCTATTTTTCGATCCAGCAAATATATTTATGCTCAGGCAATTGACTATAAAACAAGAAAAACTATTTTAACTTTTTCTAATTCGGATTTAAAAAAAGATGCTGGTTTTAAAAAAGGTAAAAAAAGAGATGATTCAAAAAAGATTGGTATTGAACTGGCAAAAAAACTTATTGAAAAAAAAATATCAAGTGGAGTGTTCGATAGAGGATCCTATGCATATAATGGCAGAGTCAAAGCCATAGCAGAAGGATTAAGAGAAGGCGGATTAAAAATTTAATTAAACTAAAATGTTCAATCAATATAGGCAAGAAGATAAAGAATTTCAAGAAAAAGTCGTTAAAATAAGAAGAGTTTCTAAAAAGACGACCGGTGGTAATTATGTAACTTTTTCTGCATTAGTCGTTGTGGGAAATCGAAAAGGTAAGGTTGGTATTGGACTAGGACGATCTCTTGAAGTACCTCCGGCAATTCAAAAAGCCATTAGTTATGCAAAAAAACATATGATCACGGTTCCAATGAGAAACAAAACCATTCCTCACGAAGTAAGAGTAAAATTTAAAGCAGCCTTAATATTATTAAAACCGGCTCCGGAAGGAACGGGACTCAAAGTTGGAAGCGTCACTCGTGTAATTTTAGATTTAGCCGGGGTTGAGAATGCCTCCGGAAAAATCATCGGTTCTAGGAATCAAATTGTTAATACTTATGCAATTATGAAAGCTTTAAGCTTGTTACGTACTAAATTTTAATTACTTATATGAATAATTTTTTGTCCAATTTACCGAAAGTAAATATTAAAAAGAAAAAGCGACTAGGTCGCGGACTTGGTAGTGGAAAAGGATCAAAATCAGGACGCGGAACAACTAGGCATCAGAAAGCCCGCGAAAGTATCCCTCTTCATTTTGAAGGTGGACAAGGGAGAATTGTTAAAAAATTTCCACTTTTGCGCGGCAAAGGGAAGAATAATTCTATAAAAGAAAAAGCTTTTGTAATAAATCTTGAAGTTTTAAATAATTTGAAGGACAATTCAATTGTAAGTAGAGAAACTTTAATTAAAGAAAATATCATCACAAATGGAAAAGAGAAATTACCGATAAAAATTTTAGCCAATGGTCAATTGAAAAAAAAGCTGATTGTTAAGCTGCCTGTATCTAAAAAAGTTAAGGAAGCTGTCGAAAAACTCGGCGGTCAGGTTGAACCCTAAAAAATGATCAAAAAAATAATTGAAAAAATAAACGTTCTTCTCAAAGATCCTGAGTTAAAGAGAAAACTTTTATTCACTTTATTTATCTTCTTAGCTTTTAGATTTTTTGCCTTTTTACCGATATCGGCAATTAATTTAGTAAAACTTCGGGCTTTGTTTTCACAGAATCAGTTTCTTTCCTTACTTGATATATTTTCCGGAGGAACATTAATTAACTTTTCAGTTATGGCCTTAGGTTTAAATCCCTATATCAACGCTTCAATTGTTTTGCAAATGTTAACAATGATGATTCCTCATTTAGAGAATTTGTCTAAAGAGGGAGAATATGGGAGAGCAAAAATAAATCAATATACGCGAATGTTGACGGTTCCTTTGACGATAGTTCAGGCGATTGGTATATTTATGCTTCTCAAAAATCAAAAAGTGATCGGTGTTTTAAGTCCGATCGAATTCTTTTCATTTATTGTAACTATGGTTGCCGGTACATTTATCTTAGTTTGGTTTGGTGAACTGATCTCTGAATTTGGTCTTGGAAATGGAATATCGTTATTGATTTTTGTCGGAATCGTTGGACGGCTTCATGTTTTACTCGGAAGGACTGCAACCGTATTTAACCAAGAAATTATTTTTAATATAATAATCTTTTTGGCGCTGTCCCTGTTCGTTATCGCGGCTATCGTTTTTATTAATGAGGCGACGAGAAGAATCCCTGTACTCTATGCAAAAAGAATCAAAGGGAATAGAATGTATCAGGGAGCAACTAATTTTTTACCTTTAAAACTTAATCAGGCTGGTGTTATACCTATAATATTTGCCGTTTCATTTGTTCTTTTTCCTCAATTAATTGGTAACTTTTTAAAATATGTAAAAAATCCAGCTTTAGCCAGTGTAGGAAATTTTCTTTCAACGGTTTTTTCTCCCACAGGTTTTTTCTATAATTTTTTCTATTTTTTTCTTGTGGTTGGTTTTACTTATTTTTATACGATCATTGTTTTTAATCCGCAAAAAATCTCTGAAGAAATTCAAAAACAAGGCGGGTTTATCCCTGGAATACGTCCGGGTACGGCAACAAAAGAATATTTACAAAGAATTTTATATAGAATTACAACGGTCGGAGCAGTGTTTTTAGGGGTAATTGCTATTATGCCTGTTTTAGTTTCAAAAATAACTGGTATGACAAATTTAGTGATAGGAGGCACTGGTATTTTAATCGTTGTTTCCGTAATTTTGGAAACTTTCAAAACAGTTGAATCCCAGTTAGTAATGAGAAATTACGATAGGTTTGTTAAATAAGAGTTATAAAAATTATAAATATTATAAATTTTATATTTTTTTATTATGGCTAAAAAAGGCTCAAGAATAGACTTAGGTTTGGTTTGCGAAGTGTGTCAATCGGTTAATTACATTGTTGAAAAGAATAAAGTCAATACAACCGGTAGTTTAAAGCTGAATAAATTTTGTCAAAAATGTCGAAAACATACAGTGCATAAAGAGAATAAGAAGTTAGATTAAAATTATATGAAGCTAGTTCTAATTGGCATTCAAGGTTCGGGAAAATCTACTCAGGGTAATCTACTATCCAAACAATTAAAAATACCATATCTTTCAACAGGTCATATTTTTAGAGAGATTGCTAAAGAAAAAACACAATTAGGACGATATATAAAGGAAACAATTAACGCAGGGCTTCTTGTTCCGGATGTTAAAACCATCGAAATTGTTAATTCTTATCTTTCCCGTCCTGAATATAAAAAGGGATATATTTTAGATGGGTTCCCAAGAACGTTAGAACAGGTAAAAGAATTTAATAATAACGTAGACAAGATAATCTATCTTGACATTTCTCAAAAAGAAGCGATTTGGAGACTGTTTCACCGGAACGACAGCACAAGAAGTGATGAAACACTACCAGCCTTAAAAAAGAGGATTGCTTCATTTTATAAATATACCGAGCCGGTGATAGAATATTACAGAAAAGAAAATAAATTGGTTGATATAGACGGAACAATGAAGATTGAGGACGTAAACAGTGAGATTCTTAAAGGGCTAGGTAAACAACTGATCAAAAACCAGGTGACGGATTGGAAGAAAAAACAAAAGACAATAATTGCTATCGTTGGATTACCGGGAAGTGGAAAGACCGATGCAGCAACCTATTTAAAAAGTAAAGGTCTACCGATTATCCCTTTAGGTAAAACAGTTATTGATCGAGTTAATCAAAAAAATCTACCTCATAGTGAAAAAACCCACAAAGAAGTGAGAGAAGAACTAAGAGTAAAACATGGAAAGGAAGCAATGGCAGTTTTAAATATTGACAAGATAAAAACAGCCTTAAAAGACAACTTGATCATTGTTGTTGAAGGAATGCGTTCTTGGGAAGAATATCTGTATTTTAAAAAAGAACTACCAGAGGTTAAGTTGGTGATAGTATGTATTTATTCGGAGAAGCTCCTTAGATATAGAAGGATCTCAAAAAGAAACAATATGTCTGAGCATTATGGAGAAGAGAGGGATATTAATGAAGTTGTTGGTATCAATTCCGGTCCAACCATTGCCTACGCTGACCATGTGATAAAAAATAACTATTCAAAAGAAGAATTTTATGACAAATTGGAACTAACATATCGAACAATTTATTTTTCATAAATGGTGAATTTAAAATCGAGCCAGGAAATTGCAGTAATGGCAGAAAGTGGGAAAAGGTTAAGAGCTGTTGTTAAAGATTTATCTTCGTTAATTAAGCCGGGAATAACCACTAAGGAGATAGATGAAAAAGCTGAGGAATTAATTAAGGAGCAAGGAGGCGAGTCCTCATTTAAAACTGTTTCAGGATACTTATTTAGCACCTGTATACCAATAAATGAGCAAATTGTCCATACTAAACCCAGTAAACGCGTTTTAAAAAATGGAGATGTTTTGACTTTGGACATAGGAATGTTATATAAAGGTTGGCACACTGACTATGCTACTACAAAGGTAGTTGGGGGAAAAAGTGAAAACGTAAACGTTAATAAATTTTTAAGGATAGGAGAAGAAACCTTATATCTTGCAATTAAAAAAGCAAAAATAGGGAATAGACTTGGAGAAATTTCCGAAGTAATTGAAAGGGAAATAACAGGTAACGGGTACTTTATTATAAAAGAATTAACCGGCCATGGGATTGGAAGAAAGTTACACGAAGACCCATACATATTTGGTTTTGTTGATCGACCAATTAATAAGTCAACACTAATAAAAAAAGGGTTGGTAATAGCGATCGAAATTATTTATGCAATGGGAACGAACACTATGATTTATGAAGATGATAATTGGTCAATTATTACGAAGGATCAGAGCCTATCGGCATGTTTTGAACATACAATAGCGGTTACCGAAAGGGGACCGGTAATTTTGACATGAATATATAATAATTTTATGTTAAAATATAGACTTTATGAAGGATGACGTGATCACGGTTGAGGGAGAAGTAGTAGAAAACCTTCCCAACACTTTATTTAAAGTAAAGCTTTTGAATTCGGAAAAGGTGATATTGTGTTATTTATCAGGAAAGATGAGGAAGAATTACATTAAAATTCTACCGGGAGATAAGGTTAAGATAGAAATGACACATTATGATCTGAATAGAGGCAGAATCACTTATAGAAAATAAATATGAAAATTCAATCATCAGTAAAAAAGATTTGTCCTAAGTGCAAAATAGTTAAAAGAAAAGGTAATTTATATGTTGTTTGTTCGAACGTTAAACACAAACAAAAACAAGGATAAAAATTATGGCAAGAATGTTGGGAGTTACATTACCGGACGAGAAGCGAATTGACTATGCGTTGACAACCCTGTATGGTATTGGTTGGACTAATGTAAAAGCAGTTTTATCACAAACAGGCGTTGATGCTAGTAAAAAAGTCAAGGAAGTGTCAGAAGAAGATTTTAAGAAAATTCTTGAAGTTATCGAAACCAACTATAAAGTTGAAGGTTATTTAAGAGAAGCAATTAACGAAAATGTTAAAAGATTAAGGGAGATAGGAAGTTATAGGGGAATAAGGCATATTCGAGGTTTGCCAGTTGATGGTCAAAGAACAAAATCTAATGCCAGAACTAAACGAGGAAAAAGAAAGACGGTTGGTGCTCTAAAGAAAGAAATGTGGGCTAAACTTGAACAAAATAAAACAGCTGAAGCAGTTAAAACAAAAGACACTAAATAAAATTATTTGTTAATATGATAAAAAAACAAACAAAAAGAAGCGTTATTAAAGGTAAAATATACATCACTTCTACTTTTAATAATACTTTGGTGACAATTACCGATGAAAAAGGCAATCCGTTGGTAGTTGGATCAACTGGAATGCATGGATTTTCCGGTACGAGAAAATCAACCCCATATGCCGCTACCGTAACAACGGAAAATGCCATAAAAAAAGCGGAAGAGAAATTTGATTTCCAAGTTGCGGACGTCTTAGTAAAAGGAATTGGTCCGGGAAGAGAAGCATCTTTGAGAGCAATTAAAGCGTCAAGGATTGACATTAATAGAATTATAGATATTACACCGGTTCCTCACAATGGTGTGAGGCCGCCGAAGATTCGAAGAGTATAAACGTTATAATCATTATAAATATTATAAAAATTATATAAAATGCGTTACTTAGGTCCAAAAAATAGAATTTCCCGGCGCGAGGGAGTGGATTTGGAGTTAAAGACAGTAGGCTCTAAGTCTCATGCACGCTTATTGAAAAAACTTAATGTACCTCCAGGTCAACATGGAGTAAGAAAAAGAAAAAAAGTATCAGAAAGAGGCACTCAACTCCGAGAAAAGCAAAAATTGAGATACATGTTTGGAATTACTGAAAAACAATTGAAGAATTATTTTAAAAAGGCAAGTTTGAAAAAAGGGAATACGGCTTCTTATTTATCTCATTCTTTGGAGAGCAGACTTGACAATATAACTTTTCATTTAGGTTTTGCTCCGACTCGAGCGTCAGCCCGTCAATTAATTACTCATGGACATATTATTGTCAATAAAAAGAAACTATCAATTCCTTCTTACCAAGTTAGGGTGGGGGAAGAAATAAGTTTTGGCGACGATAAGACAACAAAAATTCCATATATCGAAAGTTCTCTGAACAATAAAGATATTATCTTGCCTTCTTGGCTGGAAAAAAAAGCCATTATAGGAAAGTTGATATCAGAGCCAACTCAAGAGGTAATTGAAAAACTGATAAATCTGAGATTAATCATTGAATATTATTCTCGATAATTAATAGTTCCCGACTAAGTCGGGATTATAAAAAATATGTTTAGTCCAATTTTTTTCACCCAAAAAACTGAAGAGGGTAATTACGGAAAGTTTGTTATTGAACCATTGCCACAAGGTTTTGGTCAAAGTATGGGTCATGCTTTAAGAAGAACTCTTCTTTCTTCTTTAAAAGGAGTGGCGGTTACGAATATTAAATTCGATGGAGCCCCACATCTTTTTTCAACGATTCCGGGAGTCAAAGAATCCGTTTTGGAGATTATGTTAAATTTGAAACAGCTTAAGTTTGATGTAAAAGAGGGAGGACCTTATAAAGTAAGCTTTGAAGGAAAAGGTGCAAAAAAAATATTAGCTAAAGATTTAGAAGGCGAAATCAAACCAATTAATGGAGATTTTTATATTGCTGAAATGACCGATGATAAAGCTAAATTTTCCATTGAAGCAATCGTTGAAGTAGGAGTTGGTTATTCAACAGTTGAGGATCGGGAAGAAAAAAAAACCGGCTATATTCCAGTAGATGCTTTTTTCTCACCTATAAAAAAAGTCAATGTCAAGGTAGAAGAGGCTAGGATAGGTAGAAAAGATAATTCTGACAGATTGATTATCGAACTGGAAACGGATGGAAGTATTAAACCAGAAGCAGCTATTAAAGAAGCATCTAAATTATTAACAGAATATTTTAGCTATCTTCTTTCCGGGAAAGATGCTCCGGAATTAAAAAAACAAATAAGTGTAGCTGACGAAAAAAAGGAAGCAATTGATAAAAAGCTATTTGATATCATCATTGATGAATTAAATTTACCGTCAAGAGTAATCAACGCATTACTTCGAGAAAAAATTGAGACAGTAGCAGACCTAGTAAAAACAGGAAAAGATAAGCTTACTGGGATGAAGGGCGTTGGAAAAAAATCAATTGAGTTGATAGAAGAAGAGTTAAAGAAAATGGAAATAGAATTAAGCTAATAAATATGAGACATGGAGTAAAAAAAATAAAATTTAGTAATGGTATTGATGCCAATCGCGCCCTAACAAGAAAATTGGCTGTTAATTTCTTTCTAAAAGGAAAATTATCAACAACTTTATCAAGGGCGAAGGCAATTAAACCTGTAATAGAAAGATTAATAGAAAAGATGAAAGTAAAGACGGAATCAAATCTTAACTATTTAAAACAAAAATTAGATAGTAAAGAAGTTATTGAAATGGCATATAAAGATATAGGTCCAACTATCGCAAAGATAAATGGAGGTTATATAAGAGTAATCAAATTAGGTCAACGGGAATCTGATGGGGCTGAAACAGCTCGTATTGAATGGGTATATCCGATTATAAAACAGAAATAAATATGAATAAATTGACTCAATCAACAAAACCGACTAAAGAAAAGCAGATTGATAGAAAATGGCACTTGATTGATGCATCCGGAAAAATATTAGGACGTTTGACACCGCAAATCGTTAAACTAGTCCAAGGAAAACATAAAACAAGCTATGTCCCCAATATGGACATAGGAGATTATGTTGTTGTTATTAATGCTTCTAAGGTTGTAATCAGCGGAAAAAAAGCACTATCTAAAGAATATACTAATTACTCAGGGTATCCTGGAGGTCTAAGAAGGATTAATTTTACAGATTTATTGAAAAAGGATTCGCGGGAAATTATTAAAAGAGCAGTATCGGGAATGTTGGCTAAAAATAAATTTCGCAGTGATAGGTTGAATCGAGTTAATGTATTTCCAAATGCAGAACACAGTTATAAAGATAAATTCATAAATAAATAATATGGTAAAAAAAGCTAAAAATATAAGTTATTACGAAGCCGTTGGTCGAAGAAAACAATCAGTAGCTCGTGTACGACTTTATTTAGTAAAAAAAAGTGAAGAAAAATTAGTTGGTAAATTAAAAATAAAAGCGGGAGAAATATTTATAAATAGTAAATCAATTGAGGAAACATCTTTTAAGGCTTACAAAAAAAAGTTTTTATCACTTCCATTAATTTTGACAAAAAATGAAGATCGATTCGCAGTTTCTATAATTGTAAATGGTGGTGGTACGACCGGTCAATTAGACGCAATGGTTCATGGTATTGCTCGAGCACTACTGATTGTTGATAATGAAGCATATCGTCCATTACTCAAAGCTAATGGATTGTTAACAAGAGATCCAAGGAAGAAAGAAACAAGAAAAGTAGGTACGGGAGGAAAGTCACGCAGAATGAAACAATCACCGAAACGATAATTTACTTTTTATTTATGATCCCTCTTTCTATTATTATTGTTTCTTTCAATACAAAAGAAATAACTAAGAAATGTCTCCTTTCATTAAAAAATAACTTTGTTAAATATCCATTGGAATATGAAGTAATAGTCATAGATAATAATTCTCGGGACGGAACAACTGAAGTTATTTTAGACATGCAGAAACAATGGAAAAATCTTCATGTATTTTTGAATAAAAAAAATCTTGGTTTCGGTAAAGGAAGCAATTTTGGCTTAGAAAAAAGTAAGGGGAAATATATACTTTATCTTAATTCTGACGCAATTGTTTCGGATATTGATTTTCGAGATTTAATAAAGATAATGGAAATACAGAAAGATATAGGGGCATTAACAGTTAAAGTAGTTCTGCCAACGGGTGAGATTGACCCCGCTTCTCACAGAGGTTTTCCAACTCTTTGGAGATCTTTTACCTATTTTTCGGGGTTAGAGAAATTTTTTTTTAATGTACCAGTATTAAACAGATTATTTGGTGGTTATCATTTAGTAGATTTAAATTTAAATAATATTCATGAAATTGACGTTCCCACGGGCGCTTTTTTACTTTCTAAACGGGTAATTTTAAATAAGCTTAGTGGCTTTGATAAAGACTATTTTGCCTATGGGGAAGATATTGAAATGGCTTTTCAAATAAAGAAATTAGGATATAAAATTATCTATTATCCTTTATGGCAAGTTCTTCATTTAAAGTCAGTATCCGGTTTGAAGAAAAAAAATACCGATGTTCAAAAAAAAACCAATCATTATTTTTATGATTCTATGAAGATTTTTTATAGTAAACATTATGCTGAAAACCATAACTGGTTAATTAATAAATTGGTTTATTTAGCAATTGACTTTAAAAAAAGTTTAAATAAATGAAAAAAATAGGGATAGATGCCAGATTATATTCTCAAACGGGAGTAGGTACTTACTTAAAAAATCTTATTTATTATTTAGAAAAAAAAGAATTAACAGACGAGTTATTTTATATATATTTAATATCTGATGACTTTGATAAAGTCTCTTTTAAAAATAAAAATCTTATAAAAAGAAGAACTAATTATCGTTGGCATACTTTTGGTGAACAAGTTGGTTTTGCTTCAAAACTTTATCAGGATGATTTGGATTTGATGCATTTTACCTATTTTAGTTACCCAATTTTTTATTTCAAGAAATTTATTGCCACAGTTCATGATGTGACCCCTTCATTATTTAAGACTGGAAAAGCTTCAACAAAAAATCAGTTAATTTATAATATCAAACATTTATTTTTTAGGGTAATTCTTTGGTGCCAAGTCAATCGGGCGATTAAAATAATCACCCCTACAGCAACGGTCAAAAATCAATTAGTAAATATTTATGGAAAAAAAATATCAGGAAAAACCCTTTCAATTTATGAAGGAGTCAACTATCAAATAGTACAGTCAACAGAAAATAAAAACCTTAGTAATAAATTTAAAAACTTCTTTATTTATGTTGGCAACTTTTATCCTCATAAAAATGTTGAGAAATTAATTGAAGCTTTTAAAAATATAAATCAAAAATATAAATTAATACTCATAGGGCCAAAAGATTATTTTGCGAATAAAATACTTCAATGTATCGATACATCAAAGTTTAATAATAATATCTTGTTATCAGCTAATTCCTCACTGTCTGATTTAAAATTTTTTTATAAGAATGCTCTAGCTTTGATTCATCCTTCACTTTCTGAAGGATTTGGTCTGCCTTTGATTGAAGCGGCATATTTTAATACACCGATAATTGCGTCTAATATCGAAGTTTTTAAAGAGTTATTGAGCAATAACTATTTATCATTTGATCCAAACAGTGTCGACGATATTGCTGAAAAAATAAATAATTTTATTAAAAATAAACCAAAGTTTGATTATAAAAATATTACTGATAAATATTCTTTTGAAAAAATGACCAATAAGACTTTAAAAATATATCAGGAGGTGTTAAATGGAGATAGATAAGCAAACAATTCTTAAATTTATTGCACTTTTTGGATTAATTACAACAGTTCTTCTTTTGGTCAGTTTCCAATTCATTTTCGCTCTTATAGTTTTGATCGTTGCGATTGTTTCGTGGTTGTTATCAAAGAAAATCTCTTCTGTTTAATAATTAGCGCTTTGCTGTGTCGTTGTTGTCATCCCCGTGAAGACGGGGATCCAATCTCTTTAAAATGTATATTCAGTCTGGATTCCCGCCTACGCGGGAATGACACAGGGATAGTTTATTTGCATTTTATTCTAAAGAAGTAATATTCATTAGTTTCATTACCGAGTGCTTCTATCTTGTGTTTGGTATTGGCAGGAATTGTAATTACATCCCCAACTTGATAATCAACAACTTCGTTGTTACAGTAAAATTTACCAATGCCTTTTAGAACTATATATACTTCATCAATATCATTATGCTCATGCCAGTCAAATATTTTTCCAACTTCAAGAAAAGCTTTAGTTATTGCTTCAAAATATCGTGAAGTTAATTTATCAGTGGAAACTAGCATTTGCCTAGAACCCGATCCTCCGTGAGCAGCTTCAACGGGAATATCCTTAATGTTTTGTTTTGTAAACTTCATTAATAAAATAATATCACAAGGGAGATTGTTATAATAGAGACTATGGTTAATTTGAAAAAAATCGCAATAGTTTATGATTGGATTGATAAGTGGGGTGGGGTAGAGAGAGTTCTTTTAAATCTTCACGAAATGTTTCCAGAAGCGGTTTTTTATACTTCATATTTTGATAAAGCAAAAGCTGAGTGGGCAAAAGATTTAAAAATTAAAACATCTTTTTTGCAAAATTTCCCCAATTTTATTAAAAAAAATAGAATTTTATCCTTTATTTTTTATCCCTTTGCCTTTGAGTCATTTGATTTTTCCGATTATGATCTGGTTATTTCGGTGACTTCTTCATTTGCTAAATCGATTATCACTAAACCGGGAACACAACATATTTGTTATTTGCTTACCCCAACGAGATATCTATGGAGTCACAGGAAAGAGTATCTTGGTCATGGGTTAGTTAGTTACTTAGCTAGAGGTTACTCAGAAAAAATAAAAAAATGGGATTTTGTAGCCGCTCAAAGACCGGATAAAATTATTTCAATATCAGAGACGGTGAGAGAACGTTGCAAAAAATATTACAAGCGAGAATCGGAGGTTGTTTATCCAGGGTTTGAAACTAATTATTGGCAGGGAATTAAATCCAAAATATTAAACTCCAAGTCACAAATAAATTCTAAATACAAAATACTAAATACTAAATACTTTCTAGTCGTATCAAGGCTAGAACCTTATAAAAGAGTCGATTTGGCGATTAAGATATTTAATAAATTAAATAAAACATTAATTATAGTTGGGGAAGGGAGTCAGGAGGATAAATTAAAACAAATAGCCGGGAAAAATATTACTTTTTTATCTAAATTATCTGACGTTGAATTAGGAAACTTTTATTCAAACGCTCAGGCTTTGATTATGCCACAAGAAGAAGACTTTGGATATGTTTCCCTAGAAGCGCAGTTTTTTGATTGCCCGGTTATTGCCTACAAAAAAGGGGGAGCATTGGAGACGGTCATAGAAAATAAAACAGGTATATTTTTTGATTTACAAACAGAACAAAACTTAAGGAAAGCAATTGAAAGATTTAATAAAATTAAGTACAATTTAGGGAGTAAAATAAGAAGATTCGGAATGAAAAACATAGATAGATTCAGTAAAGAAATATTTGTTGATAATTTTCTAAAAAATTTATGAAAGCAGTTATTTTTGCCGGTGGTACCGGTATCAGACTTTGGCCACTATCAAGACGAAAGTCACCTAAACAATTCGAAAAGATAATAGGTAATAAATCAACCTTGCAGTTAGCGGTTGAAAGATTGATTCCTGATTTTGATTATTCTGATATTTATATTTCTACTAACCTACTTTATAAAGATATTGTTAAAAAACAACTTTCAAAAATCCCAGATTCTAATTTCTTTTTTGAGCCAGAAAAGAAGGATGTGGCTCCCGCAATCGCACTTGCCATGGGAATTCTTTCAAAATTAAGCCCCGAGGAACCTGTTGCCATTCTTTGGAGCGATCATTTAGTTAAACAAGTACCGTTATTTAAAAAAATATTAAAATTAGCCGGATCGGAAGTCAAAAAAAATCCTAATAAAATTGTTTTCATTGCCAATAAACCCCGATTTCCCAGCACAAACTTAGGTTATATTCATATTGGGGAGCAAATAAAAAAGGAAGATAATATAAACATATATAAATTTGAAGGGTTAAAGTATAAACCAAATGAAGAAACTGCCAAAAAATTTTTTCAGTCAAAGAAATATGGTTGGAATTTAGGATATTTTGTATCAAGTGCTGATTTTATTTATAAATATTTTCAAAGATTAGCACCAAATATTTACAATAACACTGAGTCCATATTAAAAAATTATGGTAAGCCAAATTATCATTCTTTTTTAAAACAAACCTATGGGAAAGTAGAAAGCATCAATTTTGATAATGCAATTCTGGAGAATTTGGATAAAAAAGATGCCGGTGTTATCGTTGAAGATATCGGTTGGAGTGACGTTGGCAGCTGGGAGGCACTAAAGGAAGCTTTACAATTAAAAACAGAAGAAAATGTTACAAACGGACGGGTATATTTAGATAATGTTCAAGACTCATTAATTTATAACTATGATGAAAATAAAATGATTGTTGGGGTTGACTTAGAAGAACTTATCATCATAAATACTCAAGATGCTATATTAATTACGAAAAAAAATTCAATGGGAAAAGTTAAAAAAATTGTTGAAAGTTTTCCCGGAACAGAGCACGAAAGTCTTATATGAAATATCAAAAAAATTTAAAAAGAATTGTAGATATTGTGGGAGCAATTTTTATATTAATATTATTCTCACCCTTGGCTTTATTAATATCATTTTTAATAAAAATTGATTCAAAAGGCCCCATTTTTGCCGATGTCCCTGAAAGAATTGGTGAAAAAGGAAAAAAATTTAAAATGTATAAATTTAGATCAATGGTTAACAATGCTCATTATTTACTTAGAACTGATCCCCGTTTTAAAAAATTATTTGATGAATATAAAAGAAGCAGTTACAAATTAATAAAAGATCCGCGAGTAACCCATATTGGCAAATTTATAAGACGTCATTCAATCGACGAAATTCCCCAGTTGTTTAATGTATTAAAAGGGGAAATGAGCATTGTTGGTCCGAGAGCTTACTATCCTGACGAGTTAGAAAACCAGTTAAGTAAATATCCTCACACCAAAAAATTAGTCAATCAGGTTTTGTCCGTTAAACCGGGAGTAACCGGTCTTTGGCAGGTGACCGGTCGATCAGAAATAAATTTTGATAAAAGGATTATGATTGATGCTGATTATGTAAAACATATGTCTTTATGGAATGATTTAAAAATTATGTTTTTAACACCAGTTATAATGATAAGCGGAAAAGGGGCAGTATGATAAAATTAATAATTAAGAATTAAAAATTAATAATTTAAAAACAAAATGAGAAGGAGCAAAAATAAAAGAGGGTTGATATTTTTGGTATTAATATTAATTTTCGGATATTTTTTTATATATCGACCCATTGTCAATATAAAAGCAAAAGCCAATATTGTTATGGCTTCAGCTAAGGAAATGAAATTGATTTTTGCAAAGAATGATATTGAGCTATTAAAAACGAAGTTGGATGATTTTTCAAATAAATATCAAAATCTTGAAAAAGCTGCAAATTCAATTTATTGGGCATCTTTTATTCCGTATGTGTCCGATTTAAAAAACGGACTAACTGGTGGCCATTATTTGTTGAATGCCGGTCGTGAGACGATAACTGCGATTGAACCTTATGCAGATTTAATTGGTTTTAAGAAAGGTGAAAAGTCTTTTAACGAAAAATCATCGGAAGATCGGTTACAAACAGCGGTTATGACCTTGGATAAAGTTGTCCAGAAAGTTGATCCAATAGCCGAAGATATGAATCAAGCAGGAAAAAGCATAGCTAAAATAAATCCAAATCGTTATCCAAAAAAAATAGGGAAACTAATTCTTCGTGATAATATAATTAATATCAAGAATCAGTTTGAAGGAATGACAGAACTTTTTGTTAATTCAAAGCCTTTAATTAAAAAACTTCCGGAAATTCTTGGAAGTAAAGAAGAGAAAACCTATTTAATTTTGTATCAAAATGATAAAGAAAGAAGGGCGACTGGAGGATTTTTGACTTTCTATGCAGTATTCAAGATAAGAAATGGCAAGATGAGTATCTATAGGTCTGATGATATTTATTCTTTGGATGCCTCTATCTCAAATCATCCAAAGGCACCATTAGAAATATTAACTTATCACAAGGGTGTTAGTCAATTTTATATTCGCGATAGTAATCTTTCTCCTGATTTTGTTCAATCAGTCAAGTTGTTTGAAAGTCTTTATCAAAAAAGCGGAGCCAAAGTTGAGTACGACGGTATTATTGCTTTAGACTCAAAAATATTGGTCGACATGTTAACAATATTTGGAGATGTTGAAGTTAATGGAATTAGATTCAGTGCCAAGATTGATAAAAGATGCGATTGTCCGGAAGCAATTTATACACTTTTTGATTTAGTAGATAGGCCGGTTGGTTACGTAAAAGAAGACAGAAAAGGAATATTGGGCGATCTAATGTATAAATTATTTTATAATGCAATTGGTTTTTCACCTTCAAAATATTGGGGTACTTTAATGCAAACAATGTTTAAAAATCTTGAAGAAAAACATATTCAAGTTGATTTAAAAAATGTGGAGGCTCAAAAATCTTTAGAACAGTTAAACTTTGCCGGAAGAATTAGAGATCATCAGGGTGATTATCTTCATATTAATAACGTTAATTTTGCCGGGGCCAAATCAAATATGTTTGTCAGCGAAAGTATTGATTCAAAAGCCAATGGACCGGATCGGGAAGTATCTATTAATTTTCGAAATCCATATCCGGCTTCAGACTGCAATTTGGAGCGAGGCGGTCTATGTCTAAATGCCACTCTTCGTAACTGGATAAGATTTTATGTTCCATTAGGCTCAAAGTTGGTCAGCCTTAAAGGATCAACTAAGAAAGTCCAAACTTATGATGAACTGGGAAAAACAGTCTTTGAAGGTTTTTTGGAAGTGCCAACGCAAGGACAAGCAACGGTTATAGTTAAATATACCTTACCATCAAGCGTAGATACTAAAAATTATTCTCTCCTAATTCAGAAGCAAGCAGGAGTAGAGGAACAAAAGTTAAAGGTAAGTCATAATAACAAAACTTTATTTGATGGTGCGCTGAGAACAGATAAAGAGATAAAAAACAAAATAAAATAATTATGTTATAATCCTAATAGATGAAATATGTTTTTACTAAACACGCTAAAGAAAGAATGGTTTTAAGAAGAATTAATAGAAAGGGAGTTATAAATACAATTAAGAAAAATGAGCTAAAAGCCTTAGATGACGAGACAGAAAATAAAGTTGCTTTTTACAAAAAGTGGACAGAAAAGTTTGCCTTGAAAGTAGTTACGATCAAAAATGAATTTGAGATAAGAATAATAACTGTTCACCCTGTAAGCTTAGGAAGATTAAAGAATATTAAAAATTTAATTGAAATAAAATGAAAGTTACTTACGATCCACAAGCCGATGCAATGTATATCTATCTCAATAAACATTCAGTTGCAGGTACGGTACCAGTGAGCACAGATCTTATAGTAGATTATGATAAAAACAAATTACCGGTTGGTATTGAAATGTTATCCGTGTCGAAAATAATTCCAAAGAAATCTTTGTCATCTATAAAAATTAAGCTATTATCAAGTCCAAAAGCCTTACATAAGTAAAATTTTATGTTAAAATGAAAACCATGAAATTAATAAACGAATCTCAAGTAGTCGTTGTCACCTCTTTATTGAGGGAGATAGGTTTATTAAATAAAAAATAAAAATTTTAAATAAAAACTGACCTCCCAAAAGGGAGGTTTTTTCATTTATGGATATAAAAAACTCTTTATTAAAACAGGTTGTTGTTTTAAACCCGACTTAGGCGGGAGAGTTTTTTATTAATTAAAATATAAAACTCCCGCACAAGCGGGATTTTTTTTATCAGATTTTACAAAAGGAGTTTTTTGTTATGGAAGTTTTTAAGGAAGGATCAAAAGAGGCGAGTCCTTTAGAAATCATGGTTGGCCAAGTAGAAAGAGAAATTTACCCAAACAATCTTGGTCCTGTATGGTGGGATAAATTACCAATAAGTCGATTTACACTTGATAAATTCAATCCTTTACAAGACCAACGTATTTTATCCCAGGAATTGTATAAAAACAGAGGTACAGGTGCATTTTATGGAAGATATTATTTTCATCCAAGTACTACGGATAATTTTATTCCAACAATGGTATTAGGGAAACCTGATGATGTGACCAGATTTGCAAGTCGAGATAGAAGCGACGTTTTTGATTTGAATATAAGCGACGGAATTACATTGCCAAATATAGGAGTTAACTTAATGCCTGACGAAATAATTACTTTACCAGATATAAATACAATCTTAAGCCAGGGAAATGTGATTTGTTTCGGTAGAAAATCAAGTCACATTTTGACTAGGTTACAACTATTAACAAGTTTGCCAGCAACTTTGAAGGTTTATGAAAATATTATTTTTAAAGAAAAAAGGAACTCCTTTGTTCATATTACAAAGCCAGACGAATCTCCTCTCGCTCCTAATGTAGGGGGCTTAATGATGACAAATTCTCAAAATTATATTGAAAAAGTTTATTTAAGTAAAACTTAAAAATACTTATATAATTATCAATAATGACAAGAACACTAAAGACTGAGGCGATTGTTTTGAAAAAGAAAGATCTTCTTAATAAGGATGTTTTGATAAGCGTTTTTAGCCAGGATTTAGGTCGTTTGACGTTGTTTGCCAAAGGAATCAAGAAGATAACCAGCCGTCGTTCTCCGCATCTTCAGACTGGAAACTTAATTAATGTTTTGGTCAGTCACAAAAACGACCATTATTATCTTCAGGAAAGTGAATTGGTCTCCGGCTTTTCTGAACTGAAAAAAAATGAAAAAAAAGTTAATAATCTGTATTCTTTTTTATTTGTCCTTGAACGTTTATTGCCAGAGCAGCAAAAGGAAACAAAAACCTATAATTTAACTAAAAATTTTCTAATTGATTTGTCCAAATCAATTAAGCCGGATATCGTTACGTTTCAGTACTTAACTGATATTATGATGCAATTAGGGTACCTGGACCAAAAAGTCAGTTATCTTGAGCTAAAATCTCTAATCGAGGAAATTATTAATGAAAAAATTCCCTTGCTTACGTTATAATTAACACACAACTTATGGACAATATAATAGCTTTGGCAAAAAGACGGGGGTTTTTTTACCCGTCATCGGAAATTTACGGGGGACTGGCCAATACCTGGGATTTTGGTCACTATGGAGTATTACTTAAGAACAATCTCCGTGATCTGTGGATAAAAAAATTTGTTTTATCAAGACGGGATATTGTCATGGTTGATTCCTCAGTCATTTTAAATCCTAAAGTCTGGGAAGCGTCCGGTCATGTAACGGGTTTTAATGATGCTTTAGTTGATTGTAAGAACTGTAAATATCGGACTCGTGCCGATCATTTAATCGAGGCTAAATTAAAAGATATTAAAGTTGAGGGCTTGCCGGTTGAGAAGTTAACGGAGATAATTAAAACTAATAAATTAAAATGTCCGCACTGTGGATCGTCAGATTTAACCAATGTCAGAAAATTTAATCTTCTTTTTGAAACAAAGATAGGTATGGTTGAGGATAGTAAATCAAAAGCTTATTTGCGGGGAGAACTGGCTCAGGGAATTTTTATGAACTTTAAAAATGTGATAGATACAATGAGAGTCAGAATGCCCTTTGGAATTGCTTCTCAAGGAATTTGTTTCAGAAACGAAATAACCTTGGGTCAAGGAGTTTTCCGGACTCTCCAATTTGATTTAATGGAGTTTGAGTATTTTATTCGTCCCGAAAATTGGGAAGCCATTTTTGAAATTTGGAAAAAAGAAATGTGGAATTGGGCCTTGGAGTTAGGCTTAGCAAAAGAAAAAATCCGTTGGCGGGAACATGAAGATTTTGAAAGATCTCATTATTCAAAAAAAACCATGGATGTTGAGTATGAGTTTCCTTTTGGTTGGAAAGAGATGTGGGGACTGGCATATCGAACTGATTTTGATCTAAAAAATCATATAAAAAATTCCGGAGTTGATCTTGCGTTTCGTGATCCAAAAACAAACGAAAAATTTATCCCTCATGTAATTGAGCCAACTTTTGGACTGTCAAGACTGCTTATAACGATTCTTATAAATGCTTATCATGAAGAAGAAGTTAATGGTAAAAAAAGAATCGTTTTAAAATTAAAACCGAGCCTATCTCCGGTTAAGGTAGCCGTGTTTCCTTTGCAAAAGGACGAGAAGTTAAAAATGAAAGCTTTAGAACTTCTTAACGATCTAAAAAAAACTTATGTATGTGAATTTGATGATTCGGGAAATATTGGTCAAATGTATAGGCGCCAGGATGAAATCGGTACACCGTTTTGTGTTACAATTGATTATCATTCAATAGAGGACGAGACGGTTACTATTAGAGATAGAGATACGATGAAACAGGAACGAATCAGTGTTAGTAAGTTAAATAATTATTTAGCAGAAAAGTTAAAAATTTAATTAAATATGAAACTAAATCGTAAAACAATGATGATTCTTGGTGGTGCGTTTTTAATATTATTTATTTTTTTAGGGTATAGGATGTTAATGGGAAGAAAAGCATCTGTCAATAATAATAAACAAGCAGCCTCATTGGATAGTGTTATTCCAACAATTGATGGTTCAGTCAAAATTAATTTAACTGCCTTAACAGGGAAAAAAGAAGTTTTACTTTCAATAAAAAATATGCCCATAAACACCACAGGTTTAGAATATATATTATCGTATGAAACTGTAGAAGGTGGATTACAAGGAGTTAATAGTACGGCAGAAATAACTGGGCGAGATTTTGAAAAAAAGATAACTTTAGGTACATGTTCATCGGGTACTTGTGTTTATCATAATATTAAAAACAAAATAAAAGTGGAATTAATTTTTAAAGGAAATAATGAGGATAAATATTTTACAAAAGAATATTCAATTTAAAGGGGGTGTTTTCATTTTATGCCAATAATCAAATCAGCTATAAAAAAAGTTAGAAAAGATAAAAAAAGAACAAAAGTAAATAGTCTTTATGTCAAGGCTTATCAAACAACATTAAAAAAAATCAGAAAGGGAGGAGCTGACGCAAAAAAAATGGTTAGTTTATTCTATTCTCAGGTTGATAAGGCTGTTAAGCATCATGTGATTCATAAAAATAAAGCAATAAGATTAAAATCACGAGTCAGTAAAAAAATTTCAAAAAAGAAATGAGATACAAAATAAATTTGCTAGAAAAAAAAGAGCTTAATTTACTAGATAAATTAACTTTTTTTGGTCTCAATTATTTACGATATATTATTGTCATAACCCAATTAGTTGTAATTGGAGTCTTTTTTTATAGGTTTCAAATTGATCAAAGAATAATAGATTTAAAAGAAGGAGTTGAACAAAAAAAAGAAATTGTCAAAATTGTTTTACCACTTCTTAATGAAGCCGCCAAGATTGATAAAAAAACTTTAATTATTGATGATACTCTTCTTAAGCAAAAAAAATTTAGTGAAATGGTTGACTATTTTCTTACTTCATTTCCAGAGACAATCATTTTAACCAATATGGAAGTAAAAGAAGGGTCAATAAGAGTTACAGGTAATGCAGGAGAGATACAACATTTGCAGGCATTTTATATTTTATTAAAGAAAGAAAATAAATTTAAAACAGTTAGCCTTCAAAATATAAAAAAAATTGAAACGGGATATAATTTTGTTTTAATTTTAGAAAAATTTGTTAATACATAAAAAAATATGAACTTAAAAGTTATATCAAGATCAATTTTTGAAAAAAAAGGTGGAGAATATACTTATATTATTTTTTTTCTGATTATTTTTTCTGTCTTTATAATTTTTGCAATAAAGCCATCGTTAACTACAGCTTATTCGTTAAAAAAAGAAGAGGTTGATTTAACAAAAGTTGACCAAGTTTATGAAGAAAAAATAAGTAATATTACTTTAATTCAAACGCAAATAGAAGAAAACAGAGATAATTTACCATTACTTAACCAGTCAATTTCTGAAAAACCTGAAGTAAATAAAATCGTTGAAGATATAAAAAAAATAGCTGATAAAAATTCTCTTACAATTAATAAAGCCAATATTGTTAATATAAATTTTACTAAAACCAACAAAGAAAAACAGAATGTTAAATTACAAATGGAAGCAACTGCCAGTTTTGAAAATTTGAAACTGTTCATAGCAGACGTATATGCTCAAAGAAGATTGAAAATAATTAATGAATTGTTAATTAGTCGGGAAAAAGAATCGACCGATTCAGGAGATTTAAAAGTTAACTTAACAATTGACGGTTACTATTTATGAATAGGAAAGAAGTATTACTATTATCAATAGGAGTTTTTTTGACGGTTATTTGTTGGCTAATTGCCGATATTTATCACGCATCAACTGAAGACAAAATAAAATCAAGGATTACTTTTCCTGAGGTATATCAATATAAAATCAGTAAGGAACTTTTGGAAACATTAAAAAATAAAACCGAGTAACCATGATTTATTCTGACTTATATTTAAACAAAGAAAATAAATTACCAACTGTGATTGGTTTTTTATTTGTAATTTTTACTACGGTTATTTTTGCGAGATTTTTTTTAGGTTCAGCGGGATCTTCTAAGGCGTCATTAAAGATAGCAAAAAGAGTTGAAATCGTAAATTTATCTCCAACTCAAACTAGTATTTTTTGGCAAACGGACCAAAAAGAATCGGGCTGGATCATCTATGGAGAAACAGAAAATAACGAAAATAAAATAGTTCTTGATGAAAAAGATTTAAATAATATAGGTGAAAAAAAAGGCAAGTATATAGTTCATTTGGCAATATTAAAAGAATTAATACCCGGCAAAAAATATTTTTTTAAGATAATAACTGATAATAATCAAATCATTGCTCAGCCGAATGGAAAATCATTTAGTTTTATTACGCCTCAAAGTAGTCTCAATGGATTGCAGAATATTAGTCCGGCTTTTGGTAAGATTTTACGATCAAATTCGGTTGATCCTTTAACGGATTCTTATATTATTTTAAGTGTCAAAGGAGGCTATGCACTTTTAACTCAAATAAAATCAACCAGCGACGGAAGCTGGCTTATTCCTTTAAATCAAATATACAGTAAAGACAGTCAAAATATTTTGACCATATCTGATAAAGATAAAATAATAATTGAAGTTGTAACTAGTGAAGGCGAGGGAATGACTATCACAACGGTTAGGTCTAAAATTTCCCCCTTGCCTCAAACAACAGTTTTTATCAAAGATAAAAATGTTTCTTTTGCTGAAGAAGATAATGTTCTATCAGCGTCCACAAATTTGGATATTGCCAATAATAATCAAACAGATATTCTATATCCAAAAGAAAGCTCCTTAATTCCGGGAAGTATTCCTTTAATCAAAGGAGTTGCCATACCTTTAACTAAAATAGAAATTACGGTTAATTCTAAAAAAGTCTATTCAGCCATAACAACCAGTGATAGTAAAGGCAATTGGAGTTATCTTGTCCCAGAGAATTTAGAGCTAGGGCCACATACAATTATGATAAAAACAAAAGATAGGACCGGAAAAGAAATAACGGTAACAAGAAAATTTACGATTATTGCCCAGCAGGGTAATGAAGGCAGAGTTTTAGGAACTGCTTCGGGTGAACCGACAATTATTTTTACCACGACCCCTATTCCTACAGTCCCTCTCAACATAACCACGACTCCACCAGTCAGTGGAAGTAATTTTTTTGGGACGGTTTTTGGCAGTTTGTCATTAATTATTATTGGCGGGGGAATTCTTCTTGCTTTCTAGGTTATTTTTTCGTTAAAATGATTCTATGGATGTTTTTAGTCTACTGTCCTATATTAATAAGGTAAGTCTGTTAGCTTTTTTTATTACAGTTTTGGTTGTTGGCTATCAAATTTACATTTTAAAAAAAGAAAAGTCTAAAGAAAAAGCACCAACAATCCCTGATTTTAAAGAAAGAAATAATTTCAATACAGTTACCAATTTTACTAGTCTTCCAAGTTCTTTAACCAAAAAAGAACTTAAAGCAGTTAATTATTCAAAGCTGGTTTTTTTGATTATTTCGTTATTAACAATAATTATTGTTATTGTTGTTGTATTTTTGATCAGAAAAAATAGCTTAATGGTTAGTCCCACCATTCCAATGCCAAAAAATACTTTAATACCGGTACCGACGAACATAATTCCCACAAATATAAAGCCCACGAATATAGTTCCCACTGACGTAAAGCCAACAAATATAAAGCCAACAGATATAATCCCGACAGACGTACAGCCCACCAATATAACACCTACGATTGTTGCCGAAGCGACTGTGGAACCAACGGAAATTATTTTGGCAAAAGAGACTACTTTGACACAGGCATTAAGTCCAACAGAAGTAGTAAATAAACCGCAAGTTCTTCCGGAAACAGGTAGTTGGGAAAAAGGACTGCTTATTATTGGTGTCGCGATCTCAACGATCTTCTTCTCATTTTTGTTTTAATTGTTCACAGTTAGTCTTCTGACTTAAACGGCAATCAATATA
Source organism: Patescibacteria group bacterium (assembly GCA_038061735.1). GTDB lineage: Bacteria > Patescibacteriota > Microgenomatia > UBA1406 > GWC2-37-13 > GWC2-37-13. The sequence continues at coordinate 3,174 of JBBTYO010000025.1, read as the reverse complement.
TTTGTGAACAGTTCTGATGTCATCATTAATCGGGGTTAATACCCAGAGTCCGTTATATCTGTCAAGATTGCTCGTGGGATTAACAAAAAAATCTTCCGAAAAAACTATTTTTTCTTGTTTAAAATTTTTCTTAAGAATGATATTTTTAAAAATAATTGCTAGTTGTTGATTGTTAATATCTCTTTTAACCAGTTTGTCTGCCAGATCATAAAGTTTTTTGTATTGGACGACATCGGGTTTTTTAACAAAGGCAATTAATTTATTTTTGATGGCCTCCATAACTTTCTGTTGTCTTTTTTCCCGGGCAAAATCAGTACCTTCAGAGCCTTCAGCGTGGCGGGAACGAACAAAGTTCAAAGCGGTTTGTCCATCCATTAAGGAGACTCCTTTGGTAAACGAAACAGTTTTATAACGGCATTTATAGTCCGGATCATTGTCACAAAGATCACTTTCTTTTCCGGCAATCGGAAACTCTTTATCAATAAACGAATTTTCAACGCTCACTTCAACTCCACCGATAAAATCGATCAACTCTTCAAACTGGTCAAAATTAATGGCAGCTCCATAGTGAATCGGTTGTCCGATAATAGATTCAACTTCAGCTTTTGCCAAAATAAATCCGGCTCCTTTTTTCTTGGCTTCGCCGTAAGCATAGGCAGAATTTATTTTGTCATGTAAAGCTTCGCTCCAGACATCGCGGGGAATAGAGATAGTTGTCAGATGATTGATTTTCAAGTCATAACTGACAACGACGATTGAGTCGGAAAGATTTGGACCATCGCGATCTTCTCCGGCGATACCAAGAAAAAGAATATTAACGTGATTATTATAAATTTTTAAACCATCGAGAGAAAGTAAAGTTTTGATAGGGGAGACTTTCAAAGTTTGAGTGACAAATAGGTAATAAGGACGGAAGAAAATTACGAACGCTATTAAAGTTATAGAAGTGATAATAATTAACTTTAATTTAAGAGTCATATTATTTAATTTTTAATTTTAAAACGTTTAGAAATTAAATTTTAGAAATTTGAAATTGATTAGAAATTAGTAATTAGAAATTAATTATTAATTGTTTATAATTATACTTCATGGACTTAAATATTCTTAAACATCTAAATAAAAAACAAAAAGAGTCGGTGGTTAATTATAGTGGGCCGACGATCATTTTGGCTGGTGCCGGATCAGGTAAAACAAGAGTGTTAGTGACTAAAGTTATTTATTTAATTAAAGAAAAGAATATTAATCCCTCGTCAATCGTGATGTTGACTTTTACCAATAAGGCGGCGGCCGAGATGAAAGAGAGGATCGGTCATCAGCTTGGAGGAATTGTCAAATTGGGTTTTGTCGGGACCTATCATTCTTTTTGTGTCAGAATTCTCCGTCAATTTTGGGAATCAGCAGGGTTAGATAAAAATTTTATTATTTATGACGATAGTGATCAAAAAACCCTAATTAAACAGATAATTTCGGAGAAAAAATTATTTGGAAAAAAGACACCGGGTTATTTTTCTTACTATATTTCCTTAGCCAAAAACCAAATAATCACACCGGAAAATTTTTTAGAAAATTTTAAATTTCATCAATCAGCTCTGGTTGCCGATGTTTACTTTCACTATCAAAAAAAAATGGATACAAATCATGGGGTTGATTTTGACGATCTGCTTATCAAAATCGTTCAACTTTTTCAAAAACATAAACAAGTGCTGGGCTATTTTCAAAATAAATTCCAGTATTTTTTGGTCGATGAATTTCAGGATACTAATTTTGTTCAATATTTATTAACCAAATTATTGGCGGAAAAATCAAAAAATATTACTGTCGTCGGTGATTTTTCTCAGAGTATATATTCTTGGCGAGGAGCTGATATTACCAACCTTAAAAAGTTTGAAAAAGATTTTAATGGATCTAAAACTTTTTATCTTGAAGAGAATTACCGGTCCACCCAGAAGATTCTCGATTTTGCCTTCAATATTATTTCAAAGAATAACACCCATCCGATCCTTCATCTATTCACCAATAACAAACCAGGGGAGGACGTTGTCTTTTATCAAGCAGGTAATGAACAGGAAGAGGCGATATATGTGGCCGAAGAAATTGTTAGATTAATCAGTATCAACAATACTATTGAACTTCCAAACTTTGTCATATTGTATCGGACCAATGCTCAGTCACGGGTACTTGAGGAGGTGCTTCTTCGATACGGGATGCCTTACGTCCTGGTCGGGGGAACGAGATTTTATGAAAGAAAAGAGATCAAGAATATCTTGGCCTACTTAAAATTGTTGATCAATCCAAATGAATCGGTATCGTTAGAAAGAATTAAAAAACTTGGTAAGACCAGGTTTGCAAAATTTAAAGTAGTTTATGATGAAATAAAAGATAAATTAGAATCGTTTCAGACGGATGAACTAATGGAAAAAGTTTTTGAGAGCGTCGGTTATTTAAAGATGTTTGACTCAGAAGACCCTGATGATTTCAGTAGGTTAGAAAATATTAAAGAATTAAAATCGGTAGCGGTCAGCTTCCCGAAGTTGATGGATTTCCTTGAACAAGTGGCATTGGTTGAGTCAGAATATTCGCAACATGAAAAGGAGACTAAGGACAACAGGCGATTGGTTCTCATGACCCTTCATCAGGCCAAGGGGCTTGAATTTGACCATGTTTTCATTGTTGGCGTTGAAGAAGGTTTGTTACCTCATTCGCGATCACTAGAGGATCAATTTCAACTTGAAGAAGAACGCCGTCTATTTTACGTAGGGATTACCCGGGCCAAAAAAGCTCTTTACATTACCAACACGAGAAAAAGATTCATCTTCGGTTCCCAAGGATATTCAACACCTTCAAGATTCATTGCAGATGAACAAACGGACTATTAATAAATAAATTTATGGTTTTTTTGGAAAAGTTCCCACCGGCGAGTTTATGTTTCAATAAGTGTGTTTAAAAACGATAAATTTTTGTTTTTAGACTATCCCATAATCTCTTAAGTTCGTGACGATTTTTAACTCTCCTAAAAGTAAATAACCAAAACAGGTAGGTAACCTGTTGTGGTGTTTTCATACCACGATGATTTGATAGTTTGGTTTTAATTTGAGAGTTTGAACCTTCAAGGGAATTGTTAGTATTGGGAATAAATGAATAGTCAAGATAGGCAAATAAATGTTTCTCGTTAAA
>JBBTYO010000024.1:0-17410 GCA_038061735.1 Patescibacteria group bacterium | reverse complement strand
CATCGGTGGCTTCTTCAATTGCAGTATTAATTGTTTCGATAGCTAATCCCACTGTGATTAGAAAAACAATTAAAAGAAATTCAAAATAAGAAATTTTTAAATAAAAACCAAAAATAATAGAGATTAAAGATAAAAATAAGTGGATTCGATAGTTTGGCTGAGTTCTCAAGGACCAAACCAAACCGTTATAGGCATTTTTAAAAGAAATTGTGTGTTTTTTAAACATATTTATGAAGGTCAGTCCCTTTAGGGTCTGACCTTATCGAAAATACTAACTAACGTCTTCGCAACTTTTTCCGAATCATGACGTAAAATACTTCGATATAAAATATCTGATGAATTTTTTTCAACTTTTGTTATGTCAACTAAATCTCTTTCAATTATCTGATAACCGTTTTTGTTTAAATCATTCACAACTTTAACTTCATTATAATGCTCATAACTTGATAATATATCTGAAGAAATTTCTCCATTATTTATTAGCACAACTTCAGGTTCCCTTCCTAAGTATTTGACTAAATCAGCAACGTGATCAAAAGCTTTGTAGCTTGTAGTCTGCCCTGATTTTGTCATCATATTCATAATATAAACAATTTTCGCCTTACTTTTCCTCATTGCTTCTTTCACACCGCGAACCAAGAGTACTGGGATAATACTTGTGTATAAATCTCCAGGGCCAATTACAATATAGTCTGACTCTTCTATACTTTTAATTGCTTTAGGATTGGCTTTTCCTTGTGGCTCCAAATAAACTGTTTTTATACGTGATTTTTCCGAATGGTTTTCATCTATCAAACCTTCACCGGTAACTTTTTTTCCATTCTCATATTCCGCAACCAGATGAAGTTTATTTAAGGTAACTGGGATAACTTTACCTTTGGTTTTTAAAACATAGGAGACAGTTTCGATTGCTTCATCATATGAATTACTTACCTTCTCCAGTGCCGCTAAAAAAATATTACCGAAATTATGACCTTCCAAATCTCCTTTTTCAAAACGATATAAAAATAGTTTTCTCCAAAGTAAAGGTGCGTCGGAAAGTGCAACCAAACATTGACGCAAATCACCCGGTGGCAAAATACCTAGTTGATCTCTTAAACGTCCGGTCGAACCACCAGAATCCATCATTGTCACAACCACTGATAAATCTAAAGGATATTTCTTTAAACCAGAAAGGACGACAAAAGTCCCCGTCCCTCCACCAATTACAGTTATTTTTTTCATACGATTTTCTTATGTTAAAGCGTGCCACTGAATTTTATTTCTCCGTGGGAACCCTCCCCTTTTCGGGGACTCCCAAGTCGAAAAAAATTAAGTGTCCCGCTTTTCCGAAAGCTTAAAAAAAGCGAAGATACCTATTTTTTAGTTAATCGCCAGGGACCCCTATAGGGATGTGGCGGACTAAAAAATACGGTGTCGAGCTTTATAGTTAAACCTTAATATTGTCCTTCTCTTCTCCTTCTGCTAAGTACGTCTTATCTTCAACATCATATTTTACTTTTTCTCCCGGCCTTATCCAACTCTTTTTACCAATCTTAACTCCTGGAAAAATAGTTGTATTTACTCCAATTTTTGACAATTTGCCAACTACTGCTCCAAGCTTATTCATATTAGTATCAATTCTTTCTTCGTTGACTTCAGATAAAACTTTTTCCCCATCAAATTTTAAATTTCCTGTTACCGCTTGGGCTCCAAACATAACGTCATTATCTAAAACTGAGTCACCTATATAATTACGGTGTAAAAGAACATTGTTACCAACATAAGATCTGGCCACTTCAGAAAAAGAGCCAACCAAACTATCTTCGCCTATTTGACTTTCACGAATCATTGAATAATCACCGACTATTGTATTATCTCCAATAAAAGTCGGTCCAACTATCTTGCAAAAAGCACCTACTTTGACATTTTCCCTAATGACGACTGGGCCTATGATTAATGCTTTTTCGGATATCTCTGCGCTTGAAGAAATTTTTTGTTCTTTTAATGATATTAAGAAATTTCGCATCATTGGCAAAACCTGCCAAGGATATTTTAATCCGTACCAATATGAGTCATAAATTAAATGGGTGTGTTTTAAATCATCTAATAACATTTTGTTAATTACGACTTCATACAAATCATCGTTTTGTGTTTTTGCCTGAGAAAAATATTTTAATAAGTCATTAATATCGGCAAAATAATCAAAAACTAATTTGACAGTTGATGATGGCATCTTATCCTTATCTGGTTTTTCGATAATTCCAATAATTTTTTTACCCTGCCTGCCGGCAGGCAGGTCATCATCGAATTTAAAATATCCTCCAGAAAAATATTCATTGAACTGCTTACCAACCATTATCAATTTATTTTCTTCATTAATTAATGGCATCAGCTTTAAGATTATTGAATAGTCAATTAAGTCACTTCCATTAACGATTAGAGCTTCACCTTTGATATGATTTTTGGTAGAAAAAACTGCTCCGGCCATTCCAGAATAATCATCTTTTTGAATAATGATTTGTACGGACTTTATATCATTGTTATCAACCAATCTTTTAACTACCGTTGCATTTGATTTGTTGGCAACTACTGTAATTAATTCCCCATATTTGAGTAATTCCTCTATCTGATAAAGAATCAATGGTTTACCCAAAAAACTGAAGAAAAGTTTATTCTCTAATGGCCAAAATCGTGTGCTATCCCCCCCGGCCAGAATCAGTATGTTTTTAATTTTTCTCATGAGTATATTTTATCACAAACAGATTTTATCCGGGGACTTATACAGGGTCTGACCCTACACCAGGGTCAGACCTTCCGCGAGGGTCAGACCCTATCGTAGTCTAGGAGTAGTTTCTTTAATTCTAAGCTAATCTGTTTATCAGAATCATTCTCACTTTCAACAAAATCCTTATAAGAAATTTTGCTTTCGTGGAAATACGGCAAAATATAGTCTTTTTTTAGCCATTTTATCTTTATGTTTTGAATATATGCAGGATAGCTATTCCATGAGTACGATTCTAAAACTTGACCCTGAGCTAATATTTCCAATGGATTTAAGTGAATGTACTTACTTAGATTTATTAAGTATTCTTTTCCAAAAATTAATACGGCTTTATATCTACCTTGAAATAATGAGCCCACCCTTTTATATTTTTTATTAAAATACACTGTATATTTTGCAATTAAACTTTGCATAAAATTTCCAATATCTTTTTTTCCTATTTGTTGAAGTTCTAAGTGAAAATGATTTGGCATTAAAACATAGCAAATAAGATTTATTTTTTCAGAATAGTTTTTTAGTTCGTTTAACCTATGGATTTTTATATTTTTGTCTTCGTTATCTAAATTATTATTTTTATTAATGGCGTCGATTGCTTCTATATTTGGAGTAAGATATATTTTTAGATACGAAAGAAAGACTAGGTAATCTTGCTCGTCCAAAAATATATTACGTTTTTCAACACCACGATTATAGATATGATAATACCCGTTTTCAATATAAGTTTTGACAGAATTTTTTGCTGGCATATTCAGGGTCAGACCCTCCGGAAAGGTCTGACCCTATTTTATATATCTCCAAAAATAAGTCTACCGCTTATAACCTACAAAAGTAGTCAAACGGATTGTTAGATAAAGAAAAAATTGACGATAGATACCCTGTTAAATAATTTTCGATTGAAAAGAAAAAGAAGAAGTATAATGGTTCAAATATGCCAGAAAAGAAGTTGTATGAAAAACGCAAAACATTTATTAATTATCAAAAAATTATTAGTGATATTTCAATTCTAGCAAATTCAATCATTTTAATTGCAGACGAATTAATCAATAGGTTAAAAGCTCGAGGAAAAATTATTGAAAAACTAGCTAAAAAATAAACTAAACCTTTCTTATCTCCCCTCCCAACTTTTTCACTTTCTCAACAAAATCTTCATAACCTCTTTCTAAAATTGAAGCACCGTTGACGACCGATTCACCCTCAGCAAGTAATGCCGCACAGGCTAGGGCAGCTCCAGCTCGTAAATCGGAAATGTTTAGAATTGCATTATGAAGCTCTGAATTTCCTTGAATTTTTATTGTCTGTTGATATTTTTTATCCTTTTCATGATTAAAGTGATAAAAAATTTCCGGATTTTCTACTGCTATATTTACAAAATCAATCTTTGCTCCCAATTTCTTAAGTTCCTCAACGTATGAAAATCTATTTTCAAATACCCTTTCATGAATGATTGACTCACCGTTTGCCTTAAGCATCAAAATTGCCCCGCTTGGTTGCCAATCAGTCATAAACCCAGGATGTGGCGAAGTCTCAATGTTAATCGGCTTTATTTCACTTTTATAAAAAAATCTGTATTTATAATTTGATATCTCTTCAACTCCCGCTCCTGCTTGCCTCATTATTTCTAAAAATGAAGATATTAATTTCTCATCAATCGGGCCAATAGTGACATCTCCGCGACTAGCAACTGCCAAAGTAGCATATGTAACCAATTCATTTCGATCGGACATAATGGTAAACGATTCTTTTTGTATTAATTCAAGGCCTTTGCTGATGATAATCTTATTTTTTTCTTCTTTTATAATAGCTCCTGCCGAATTTAGATATAAAATAAGATCATCTATTTCTGGTTCATTGGCTATATTCTCAATTTGAACTTTCTCGTCAGTCATTAACCCTATCATCATCAAAAGCTCTGTCCCGGTGTGACTAGGTTTTTCAAAACGATATTTACCGACCGGTTTTTTTAAAATTTTTGCGTGATAATATCCAGTTTCTGTATCATAATCAATTTTGACACCAAGAGCGACTAATCCCTTTATGATCCTGTCAATCGGACGGGCCCCGATTCGACACCCCCCGGGATTTGGAACAAAACATTCGCCAAAGTGGTTAAGTAAAGGAGCAAAAAGCATAAAAGAAACTCTTATTTTGGATCCATATTGCAGATCAACACGATTACTTTTTAAGTTGCTACTGTTAATTACCAATGTATTTTTTTCAGTAAAGTTTGCCTTAGCACCAAGAGATTTTATCAACTCAATTAAATCCAAAACGTCATTAATTTTGGGAATATTTTTTAAAGTCACATCACCCTTGAACATTAAAGCGGCAATAATAGTTTTTAAAGCCACATTTTTTGCACCGGATAAAATAACTTCACCCTTGAGCGGTTTGCCGCCGGAAATTAAATATGAATCGGTCATATAATCATTACCTCTTCCTCTAATTCTATTCCAAATTTTTGTCTAACCTTCTCTTTTATTATTCTAACAAGTTCTACAAGATCTTTTGACTGTCCATTTCCTCGATTGATAATAAAGTTTGCATGAACTGGTGAGACAAAAAAATCTCCGACCGAGAATCCTTTTAGCCCAACTTTGTCAATCATTTGGCCTGCTGATTTTCCATCAACGTTTTTGAAAAAACATCCCGAGGTTTTTTCTCCCATAGGTTGGGTTTTTTTTCGATACGCTAAAGCCTCTTCTGATCTTTTTTTCAAAATAAAAGGATTAACTTTTTTTAATTTAAAAACTACTTCTAACAAAATCTCTTTGGTTTCTTGAAGAAAGCTATAATCATACCCAAATTTAAAATATTTCCTGTCAACCTGTTTTATTTCTCCGTTCAAAGTAACCAAGTAACCCATAACCAAGCTATCCCCAAAATAACTTACAGGCTTTGTCCATTTGGAATTCATGTAAATAGCTCCGCCTACCGTCCCCGGCAAGCCCTTATGATATTCTAATCCCTGGTAGCCCTTATTTACTGTTTCGTTAACAAGTAGCGAGACAGGATATCCTGATGAGACTGACAAAAGAACATCATTGTCTGTTTCTTTAAGTATTTTTAACTGCTTATAACTATTTTTGATAACTAATCCGTTAATCTTATCCTTAACGATTGCCAGGTTAGAACCTCCCGCCAAAATAAATAAATCCAGCTTATTTTTCAAAGCAAATTTTTTTCCTTCAATTAAATCTTTCCTCGTCTTTGCATCCAAAAAATATTTCGCAGTTGTTTTTGTCCTCAATGTATTAAAAAAAGTTAAATCTTTGTTTTTCTCTATATTTAATTTTTGCTTGTCCTCCGAAGTTTTAACGAAGGAGGATGATTTATTATTTATCATTTCGATCAACTTACCTTTGAGCTTGTAAACATCTCCCGCTCCCATCGTAAAAACAACATCACCTTCTTTAAGATTTATGTCTAGTAAATTAATTAACTGGTCATTTGATTGAATATTAAATAGATTAGATGCCCCTTTGACAATATCATTCGAACTTACTTTAAATTGATCGCTGTTTTCTCTAGCCGAAGCAAAAATTGGTAAAACAAAACAAATATCCGCGAGTTCCAAACTTTCTCTAAACTCCTTTAATAAATTCTGCGTTCTTGAGTAGGTATGCGGTTGAAAAATAACAATTATTCGTCTGTTTTTAAATCTCGCTTTGGCAGCGTTGATTGTAGCGGCAATTTCAGCAGGATGATGTCCATAATCGTCAAATAAATAAATATTATTTTTAAAATAAATTTTTTCGAAACGCCTTTCCGCTCCTGTGAAACCAACTAAGGATTTATTAATATCTTTTGCTTTAAATCCTAGTTCTAAGAGTTGGACTATCACTGCAGTCGCATTAGAAATATTATGTTTTCCAAATAACAAAATCTTAAACTTACCAATATTTTTTATTTCAAAAGTAGTTTCTTCTTCGCTAATTTTACAATTAATTATCTGATAATCAGCTTTTTCCGACTCTCCGTAGGTTTTGTAATTTTTATTTGACATACTTTCTGCAACATTCATTAAATTCTCATCATCACAACAAACAATCAGACTATGTTTTTGATTGTCTCCCGACTCAGTCGGGACCAGACCTATAAAAAATTTCTTAAACGCCTGCTTCGTTTCTTCAATATCTTTGTAAACATCAGGATGATCAAAATCAATATTGGTAGCGATTATATGATTTGGATTTAATAAATTAAATTTTGGAGTTTTGTCTGACGGCGGATTAACACCATATTCGTCTGCTTCTACTACAAAGTATTTTTTGCTTTGAAAGTCTCCCCCTTGATGATCGGTAAAGAAAGGTACTCCAACTAAATAGCTTGGATTTTGTTTTAATTTATTTAGCGCATAAACTAATAAAGATGAAGTGGTGGTTTTTCCGTGGCAGCCACAGACAGCAATTTTAGTTTTGAACTGATCCATTAACTCTCCTAATAATTGAGCTTGAGAAATAATATTAACTTTGTTTTTGATTGCTTGAACCACTAAAGGATTGTTGGTTCCACCATGAGCGGCCGAATAGACAATTAAGTCCGTTTTTTTTGGTAATTTTTTAAAATCGAATCCAACTGTCCAGCCAATATTATTATCTTTAAGTAGTCTATCTGTAATAAATTCTTCCTCGATATCGCAACCGGTGATGTTTTTCCCCATTTTTTTCAAAATAACAGCCAAATTGGCCATCGCCACACCCTTGATACCTAAGAAAAATATGTTTTTAGATTGTTCTAATATCATGTGATTAAATTATACATTAAATAAGGACGGACCTTAGAAAAAGGTCCGTCCTTTATGTTTTGACTATAAAACTTAGCATTTCCCCATAATCCTGCTTTTTGTCTCTTCTGAAAGAGAAAAAGTGTTTTTTGTCACAACGGGTACAAAAAGGAAAGTGGTCAATGTTTTTTTCAGGAACTCCTAATTCTTTGACTTGAAGATAGTTTAAAAGTGCAAGATTAAGTTGAAGTTTTCCTTGATGACGGTGAAAAATTTTATCGGCATAACCATCAAATTCTTCAACAAATTGATAATATCGTTCATCCTCAACATTATAGCAACACTGACCAATTGAGGGACCGATAGAAACCATTATATTTTCCTTTTTCCCACCTAACTCAATAATTTTATTTATCATTTTTTGCCCAAGTCTTTTGACACTTCCCCTCCAACCCTGATGGGAGATACCAACAATCCCCTCCTTTTTGTCCACGAACATGATGGGGCAACAGTCTGCTGTAATGATCGTCAAAACCGAATTTATATCTTTCGTGATAATTCCATCGGTCTCGGAAACTTTTTCGACATTATCAATCAAATTGGCACTAAAATTTGTTACATTGGTGGAATGAATTTGTTCGGGAATAACGATTGTTTTGAAATTGGGAATATTTATTTGAGCAAAATTAATAGCCGTATCAATATTACGGCCATCGCCCATTTCTCTTGTCCCAAACCCGCCAAAAAACTTACTATCATTGATTAAAGTAGAATAAAATATTTTAAGATCAGAATCGTATTTGATCATAATTTTAAGGCTTTCTTAACTGCCTCATATTCATCCCACGGATACTCTGTCTTTCCTCGACACAAACTTTTCTCATGACCTTTACCCGTCAAAACAACAACATCATTTTTTTTAGCAATTTTTATTGCCTGATTAATTGCTTTTTGACGATCAAGAATAATTTCGTATTTTTTATTTTTGATTCCCGATGATATTTGTTGACATATTAACTTTAGATCTTCAGTTCTGTAATCTTCTTCCGTTAGAATAATGACATCAGAAAACTTTTCTGAAGCTTCACCCATCAAAGGCCGTTTTGTAAAATCACGTAATCCAGCTGAGCCAAAAACATGAATTAATCGACCGCTTTTTTTTAGATATAGTTTTCGAATGGCTGGCAATAATTGAAGAAAACCATTTGGAGTATGAGCGAAATCAATGATTATTTTAAATTCTTTATTATAAATTAAATCTAATCGACCTTTTGGCAGTTCAAATGTTTTCAATGCCTTTAAAATTATTATATCTGACAAACCTAACTCTTTACAAACGGCATAAGCTGATGAATAGTTATTTTGATTATATTTAGTCAAATTTGGAATTTGTTTAACAATATTTACTATATTATCTGTATTTTTTATACCTATTTTTGCTATTTTTAATAATTTTAGTTTTGTCTTCGCGTATTCTTCATAGGTTTTATGATAATCAAGATGTTCGTGAGTAATATTTGTAATAACCCCAATTTCGTACTTAATTCCCCAAATTCTATTTTGATCAATGGCATGCGAAGTCGTTTCCAAAACAAAGTACTCGTCATTATTATCGACTGACTGTTTCAATAATTTTTGTAATGCAAATGGACTAGGAGTAGTAACATGAAAACCAATATCTGATTCTATTCCTCCAATTGAACTATAGACTGTGGAAACAAAAGAAACCTTTTTTCCTGCCGTCTTCAATATATGTGCGATTAGATGAATCGTCGTAGTCTTTCCATCCGTTCCAGTAACACCGATCACTTTAAGACGGCGACTGGGAAAGCCATAAAGAATATTAGCTAATATAGCCTGGAATAAATGATAGATGTTTTTTAGTTTTTGGAACATAATTTTATTGGCTTGGCGATATGCCATAGTATACTATAAGATCCTTTGTGATTTCAAAAAATAAAGGTGCGGCTGTCTCTGATCCCCACTGCGATGATTGGGGTTCATATAAAACAACAAAAGTCAAAAACTTGGGATTATTAGCTGGAGCAAAGCCAATAAACGAGGCGATTGTCTTTGAGGCATCATAAATTCCTTTAATTGGCACTTGCGCCGTTCCAGTTTTTCCCCCAATCAAAAACCCTTTTGGTCGATCCCATTTGGCTTCAGCGTTTTCAACCGTAGAAATTAACATTTTTCTAATAATTTCTGATGTCATTTGAGAAACAACTCTTCTCTCTACCTGTGGTTTGATTTCCGTAATTTTATTCTTAGAAATAATTTTTTGTACTATATACGGCTTCATTAAATATCCACCGTTAATAATTGAAGCAAAAGCACGAATCATTTGTATTGGAGTAATTGCAATCCCTTGACCAAAAGTTACCGTTGCATAATCAATCGGATACCAATTTACTTTGGGTTTTAAATAACCACTAGCCTCCCCTTCAAGGTCTATACCGGTATTTTGACCAAATCCAAATTTTTCAAGATAATTATAGATTTTTTTATTCCCTAATTTTTCTCCAATATAGACCATGCCAACGTTTGATGATTTTTCCAAAATTCTTATCATCGAAATCTTTCCTTCATATTTATCATTCCATGTTTTTATATTGTATTCGCCAACAGCAACTTGACCTGTTTCGTTGTAGGTATCATTAGGTTTAATTTTTTTTTCTTCTAAAGCAGCCGCTACGATCAGAGGTTTAAATACTGATCCTGGTTCATAAAGATCGGCAATAGCTAAATTTTTATAAAAATTTTCATTAAACAAATAATACTTTTCTAAATCATAATCAGGAAGACAAACTAAAGATAAAATCGCCATAGTTTTTGGATCAGCGGTAATTACACACCCTTTTTTAGCTTGGTATTTTTCCAGCCCTTCAAGTAATCTTTTTTTACTAATTTCCTGAATGTTTTTATCAATCGTTAAAACTAAATCGCGTCCGTTTTCGGCTTCAACTCTTTGCTGAACTCCTATCAATATTGGCCGCCCTATAATATCTCTTTCTGTTTCTACAAATCCAGGTAAACCTCTCAAATCGCGATCATAAAATCCCTCCAGTCCCAAATGCCCAACATTTTCACCTTGATTATCTTTGCCTAAAAAACCCAATATGTGAGCTGAAAGAGAAGCTTCTGGATAAAATCTTTTTGTCTGATAATCAAAACCTATCCCTTTTAAATTTAACTTATCAATTTTTTCTTTTTGTTCTTGAGTCAAACCACCTGCAATCGCGACCCAATATTTAGACATATCAAGCTTTGCTGAAATAGAAGCTTTCTCAACCTTTAAACTTTCACTTAGTAAATGCAAAAGCTCATCTTTGTCTTTAACTTTTTTTGGTTCGGCATATAGTTGATAGCTATTTTGATTTAAAACTAAAGCCTGATTTTCTTGATCATAAATTCTTCCACGAACGGGATTAAGTTTATTTGTTTTTAAATACTCGCTTTTGTTTGCAGGCAAATATATAACTTGAAGAAAAAATAATCGAACAACAATAGTCAAATAAAAAACAGTGAAAAGAAGAAAAATAAATTTAATTTTCATGACTTAACGATGTGCGTACTTTAATTGATCAATATATTGAGGCACGGTCGAATTGATAAAACCAAACTCCTTAGCTTGACTTTGGGCAAATTTAATTGAACCAAGGTTAGCTGCTTCCTTTTCTAAAGTCAGATTAATCTTATGAAGATTGTCAGTTTTCTGTTCAAAATTATTTATTTCGTCACTTATCACTATTCCGGAAATAAAAACAAAAAGATTAGCGATGACTAACCCTATCATTATTAACCCCGTTGTTCTCAAAAATATATTTTTCATAGAATATTTTTAACTATCAATCTTAATTTGGCTGCTTTTTCAAAAGTTCTACCTCTGCGATTCATAATTGGTTTTTTGTTTAAAAGTTTTATTCCGCCAGTTTTTGTAAAATTTTTCACAATTCGGTCTTCTAAAGAATGAAAGGTGACAATGGCTATCTTTCCGTCGTCTTTAATAATTTTTATGGCTCCGGTCAAACCATTTTTCAAGTTTTCAAATTCTTCATTTACCTGAATCCGTAAAGCTTGAAAAATACGTTTATAGGCATTATTGTCTTGCTCTCCTATTGCTTTATCGATACAACTTGTCAGGTCACCAACTGTTTCTAATTTTTTAAATTGGCGTTTAATAATTACTTCTCGAGTAATCTTTTGAGAATTTATTTCTTCAGAGTTTTTGGCAAAAACATCAAAAAGCTCAGCTTCTGATAGATGATTTAATAAATATTTTGCCGTTATCTCTGTTTTTAAACTCATTCTCATATCTAAGGGTTCACCTAACTTTTTAAAAGAAAACCCTCGTCCAGACTGACTTATCTGCTTCATTGATAAACCTAGATCAAAGACAACTCCATCAACCGGAAAAAATTTATTTTCTTTGGCGATTTTTTCAATATCGGCAAAATTTCCTTCTACGAGAGTGATGTCATTCCCGCCCCCATTCGGGGACAGGCTCCGGCGGGAATCCAGACCTGAATTCGTTAATTGATTATTATCTAAATCAATCGCCAACACCTTTCCGCCCTTTTCGACTATTGCCCTAGAATACCCTCCTTCTCCAAACGTTGCGTCAATATACAGCCCATCCGCTACGATTTCTAAAGCTTCGATTACTTGGTCTAATAAAACTGGTGTGTGCATATTTATTTTTTGTTATATTCATTCCATTTTTCCGTATTCCATATTTCAAAATGGTCGCCAACGCCGATGATAACTACTTTTTCCTTTAATTGACCGTACTCTAATAAATTTTTAGGGACAACAAATCTTCCTTGTTCGTCAATTTCCAAATACACAAGCGATGAAAATATTGACCTGCGATTTTCCATATCAGTTGGCTGAAGAAGTGAAGGATTCAATAATTCAAATGCCCTTTTCTCCCAATCATCCTTATCATATCCAGCTAAACATACACCAAAGCCTTTTGTTAATATGAAAGTGTTACCCTTAAGAAGTTCTCTGACTTTTTTTGGCAGAAGTAAACGGCCCGAGCCTGAAAAATTGATTTGATATTCACCAAAAAACACCATATGTATTAATTAGACACCATTTTCCGCCTTGTGTCAACAGATATTTATTAGGGTCAGACCCTCCTCAAGGGTCTGACCCTAATTTTGTTTTCCGATTGAAAAGAAAAAATCTATTAAGTATAATTGGGGCTGAATTATAAACAATTGGTTATAAAATAATTTTTTTAGTATTATGTATACATTAAGTCGGTCCAGCATAGAAGCAAAAGAAGGGTCTTGGAGTAAGTAGAATATTCAAAGATCAAGGAATGGCAATTTTACCAAACGGAAAATTAGTCACAACAGAAAGAGATCCAAAGGTTAAGGATTCATACAATATAAATTCAATTGTAGCCGAAAATATATTTGATTCGGGAAAATTATTTTTAGCTTATATTGGCATTGCATTCCTACAGACTAGTAAATTTATAACTCGTTCATAATTGTCTGATTGTTGTATACTTTCTTTGTGGAAAGATTATTAAAAAAACCCAGGACTTCATATTTATGAAGCAAAAAATCTTTTTTTTAAAAAATTAGGTTTATATTCCACTAGTCCGTTTAGAATTTTAAATATATCATCAAGAGCTATTAGTTTTTTGTCAATTTTTTCAAACTTTTCGTCAACTGAATTAAATTTTGCTGCCAGAAACTTTATTATTTTTAACGTGTTTTTATTAAATATTCTATCCAAATATTTTGCTATGTCTTTGTTTTTTTTCATAACTTCATGTTAAGCCATAGGATATTCAAATACAACTTATGAATTGTCATTCCCATGGAGACGGGAATCCAAACTAAAATAACCAAAAAATAATTTTCAATCACGTATGTATCAATCTATTGATAGATTGATACATATATAAATTAACTAACTATTATGCGATTACGCTGTGAACAATTGAACAATAATGAAAATTATTTAAGAATTTAGCTATTCAATTATTGTATACTGGTCCTGTGGAAAGATTATTAAAAAAAACCCAGGACTTCATATTCGCCAAACAAAAAAGCATATTTTCTTCGGCTGTTTTACTATCTTTTATGATTGTTCTGACCAGTCTTTCTGGCTTTTTGAGGTACAGAATTCTAGCCGGCTATTTTAACAAAGAGGAACTTGACGTTTTTTTTGCTTCTTTTCGGATACCGGATATTATTTTTGAAATTCTGATTACTGGAGCTTTAACGTCAACCTTTATTCCCATCTACGTAAAATATAAAGAAAACAAAAAAGAACTATCAGAAAATATTTCTTCAATCATTAACTTAATTTTTTTGGCTTTAACAGTTTTTGTTGTTATTGTTTCTCTTTTCCTTGACAAAATAATTCCAGCATTAACACCTGGATACGATTTGGTCAAAATGGAAAAGATAATCAATCTTTCAAGACTACTTCTTTTAGGCCAATTGCCATTTTTTGTTTTAGGTAATTTTTTAACTGGTATTGGCCAGGCAAACAAAACTTTCTTTTTATCTGCCTTAGCGCCAATTATCTATAATTTGGCCATTATCTTCACAACAATATTCCTCTATCCAACCTTATTCCTTTTAGCTCCAATTTGGGGCGTTGTCATTGGAGCCTTTTTCCTTTTTGTTATTCAAATTCCGCTTTTTTTTAGTTCGGATTTCAAATATCAATTTATCTTAAAAAAAACCAAAGGATTAATAGAATTTATTAGGATGGTTATCCCAAGAGCTTTTACTGTCATTGTGGCTCAAATTGATGCTACCATAGACCTGACTTTAACTACTTTTCTAGGATCAGGTGCTTATACGGTTTTTTATCTTGCTCAACACCTTCAACTTTTACCGGTCTCTGTTATTGGGATCGCCTTTGGACAAGCTTCGCTTCCTTATCTGACAGAGATGTTTCAAGAAAAAAAAATTGAAGAATTCAAAAAAATTATTTTTGATTCTTTGCTTAATTTATTTTATTTAACAATTCCAATTGCTTTCTTTTTTATTTTTGCCAGAACCCCACTAGTTCGTTTGTTTTTTGGTGGCCAAAAATTTGACTGGGAAGCAACCGTTTCAACCGCCGTTACTCTTTCCTACTTTTCAATATCCTTACCTTTTCATGCTAGTTATTATTTTTTAACCCGCTGTTTCTACAGCATGCATGATAGTCGTACTCCGTTTTATGTCAGCATTTTTTCAATTTTAATTAATACTTTATTAAGTTTATTTTCAATTTTTATTTTTCACCTGCCAGTCTGGTCTTTAGCTTTGTCATTTTCTGCCAGCATGATTATTAATTCTTCACTTCTTTTTATTATTATTTCTTCGCGCCTTCATGGTTTAGGTTTAAAAAGTATTTTTGTTGAAATTGGTAAAATGTTTTTTTCTGCTTTCTTTGCAGCATTTATCAGCTATTTTTCTATGAAATTTTTAGATGGGCTAATATTTGATACTAGTCGGACAATTAATGTATTTTTTCTTCTTACCTCGGTTGCTTTAATTCATTTTGTACTATACTTATTTTTATCCTGGTTATTTAATCTAAAAGAAATATATCTATTGACATCACTCGTTCTAAAATTAAAAGAATACCAGAAAAAGTTTACAGAAATTTACATTCAATATGAATGATGATAAAGAAAAATTATTAGCGATAGAAGCTATTCAGAAAAAACTATTAGGAAAAAAGTTAACTTACCCTGAAATTTATGCTGTCATGGACGAAATTGCTCAAGAGAAACTTTCTGACGTCTTGACAACTTATTTTGTAGCCTCATCATTTAAAGAAGGATATACACCTCAAGAGCTTTTTTACTTTACCAAAGCCATGGTTGAGACAGGTAACAAACTTAAATTTAAAGGCCTGGTCGCTGACAAACACTCGGTTGGCGGAATCGCCGGCACTAGAACGACGATGATCATTGTCCCGATCATTGCTGCCGCCGGCTTTAAGATTCCAAAAATTTCTTCTCGGGCAATTACAACCCCTGCTGGAACCGCCGATGTTATGGAGGCTGTTGCTAAAGTAGAATTTACTCCCAAAGAAATAACAAAGATCGTTAACGAAGTTGGTGGTTGTATCGCCTGGAACGGTAAACTTGGCATCGCTCCCGCAGACGACATTATCATTCGTGTCGAAGAGCCTCTCTCTTTTGAATCATTTGATAAAATTATTATCTCGGTAATGGCCAAAAAGATCGCAGCCGGCACAACTCATTTAGTTTTGGATATACCTATAGGAAAAACCGCCAAAATACACCGTTTTTCTGATGGGGAGGAAGTGGCTAAAAAATTCAAGAATCTGGCTGAACGCTTTGGAATAAAAGTAATCTGTGACGTAAACGAGACTCTTGAACCAGCTGGACGCGGTATTGGTCCAATTTTGGAAGTCAGAGACGTATTGTACGTTTTGGAACAAAAAACAGATCGCCCGCTTCGGTTGGAAGCCAAGTCGGTACGGCTTGCCGGTGAACTTCTCGATCTTTGCTACAAAGAGAAAAAAATTAATAAAAATGGCGAGGATGAAGCAAGAAAAATTCTTGAATCAGGAACTGCCTTAACAAAATTTCAGGAAATTGTAAAAAATCAAGGAGGTGTTCATAAAATCACTTCCGACTCTCTGGAACTAGCCAAAAATAAATTTGATGTCCGATCTTCCACATCTGGTAAAATTAAGGATATAAATAATCATAATCTGAACACTGTGGCAAAGATCTTGGGTGCACCAAATGATAAAAAGGCTGGTATTTATTTACTGAAAAAATTAGATCACTCAGTCAACCGTAACGAATCAATTTTTATTTTGTATTCTGATGATAAATATCGATTAAAAGAGGCTGAAGCAACCTTGAAGAATTTACCTATATTTAAGATTGAATAAATATGAAGAAAACTAATATATTGCTGTTTTTAATAATAATAACTTCTATAGCATTCTACCTTTTTTACAAAGAAGGCTCCCTTCCAGTCAACAAAAAAAGTTCCACCTCAAAAATATTTGTAATTAAAAAGGGTGAACCTCTCAATACTATTGTTAATAACCTTGCTAATGAAGGCCTTATTAGAAATAAAATAGTTTTTTATTTAATCGTCAAAAGGCTTGGAATAGAGAGAAAAATTCAGGCTGGTGATTTTAAAATTTCAGAAAATATGGGTGCGCAAGAGGTCGCCACGAATTTGACTCACGGAACCTTAGATATTTGGTTAACCCTAATTGAAGGAATGAGAAAAGAAGAGATGGCTCAAATAATTTCCAAAACGCTCGATATTCCTGAAATTGAAATTGTCAGAACAACCAAAGAAGGGTATATATTTCCAGATACTTATTTGGTTCCAAGAACGGCAACGGCTGAAACAGTATTATCGATAATTAAGAAGAATTTTAAATCAAAATTTGATGAAAAGCTACATACTCAAGCAAAGAATAAAAAATTAACGGAAAAACAAGTTTTGATTTTAGCATCGCTTGTTGAGCGAGAGGCAAGACAGTCTTCAACACGTGAAAAGGTGGCTGGGATTATTCTGAAAAGATATTTAGCCGATTGGCCTCTTCAAATTGACGCAACCGTCCAGTACGTACTTGGTTATCAGCCAACCGAAAAATCCTGGTGGAAAAGAGAGTTGACAGAAGAAGACCTCAAGGTTGATTCGCTGTATAATACTTACAAAAATAAGGGTTTGCCGCCGGAGCCGATCGCTAACCCAAGTTTATCATCTATTAAAGCCGTCATAAACGCTAACGAAAACACGCCGTATTGGTATTATCTAACTGACAAAAACGGCGTCATGCACTACGCAATAACGCTTGAGGAGCACCAAAATAATATAAATAAATATTTACAGTAAAGAAATGTCATTCCCGCGCTTTGCCGGCCGTAGTCTTGACGAAGGCTGGGAGGCGGGAAT
>JBBTYO010000023.1:0-30537 GCA_038061735.1 Patescibacteria group bacterium | reverse complement strand
ATAACGGCACCAACCTTTTTTAGGATATCAACAACATTATCCATAAGAAAATAAAGAATTAATAATTGCCACCCATGTTCTAACCTCGGAGGTTAGAACTAGCTTGGCATAACAATCTAAATAACTAATAATTTTTCTAACTCAACCGCTGATAATAATTTTTTTTCTAAAATAACTTCTCTAATTGTTTTTCCTGTAGAAACAGATTCCTTGACTACCTTAGAAACAACATCATAGCCGAGACGGGGTGTCAATAACGTCGCATAAGCGGTTGACCGCTCCAATAATTCCTTGCATCTTTCTTTGTTGGCAATGATCATTTTTATCCCCCGGTCGGTAAAAATATTTAAGGCCGTATCAACTATTTTCAACATCGTAATCAACGAGTCGGCGATGATTGGAAGCATAACCCCTAGCTCCATATGAGCTCCCTCGGCAGCTTGATGAATACTTAAATTTTTTCCGGAAATCAAATAGTATGTTTGATTGATTGTTTCAGCCATGATCGGGTTTACTTTTCCCGGCATGATTGATGAACCCGGTTGGAGTTCCTTAAAAGATATTTCCCCTATTCCACCCCGCGGGCCGCTACTCATAAAACGTAGATCCAAAGCAATCTTTGAAAGATCGTTGCATAAAATTGTTACTGCTCCTGAAATTTGGCAGAAATCGGCGTCCGATGAAGTGCCGGACATAAGATTTTCCAAAGGTTTTAGTTCATTAATCCCGGTAATTTGACGTAATTCTTTATAAACGTTGACGATATATTCTTTTGGAGCATTGATGCTGTTGCCGATCGCAGTTGCCCCCAGATTGAGTTCATATAAATAGATCAGCGCTTCCTCGATCCTTTTTTTATCTCTTTTCAAGATATCGCGGTATGAGGCAAAACCTGCTCCCAAGGTGGTGGGCACTGCGTCCTGAAAATGGGTTCGTCCAAGCTTTTGGATGGATCTGAATTCGTGTGACTTTTCATCAAAAACGGAGATAAGATGATCCAAACTTTTTAACAATTTTCTCGTCAATTTGACGCTGGCAATCCTTAAGGCGGATGGGTTGACGTCGTTGGTAGACTGGCTGGCATTGACATGATCGTTTGGATGGGTACCTGATAAACTGCCGACGACTTCGTTGACGTTCATGTGAGGCGATGTTCCGGCTCCGCCGTGATGGGCGGAAACTACAAACTGATCATTATATTTACCTTTTAAAATTTCATCACAGGCGGCGATGATTTTTGATGATCGTTCTTTTGTCAATTTACCGGCCTGAAAATTTGCTGCGGCGGCGGCTTTTTTTATTATTACGATCGCATAAATAAATTCACGCAAAGTTTTGTGATAATCAAAGGGGAAATTTTCCAAAGCCGCCTTGGTTTGAGGCCCATAAAGAACTTTGTTTGTCATAGTTTTTAATGATTAATCCATCTTCCCCTTGCTATTCCTATTATCTTACCATTTTCATAAACTTTTTCACCCCGTAAATATACTTTTTCCGGACGACCATTTAATTTCATTCCTTCATAAACCGACCAGCCGCATTTTGAAAATAGATCCGATTTTTCGACCTCCCAAACAGAATCTGGATCAAGGATGACTAGGTCGGCATCATTACCAATTTTTATGCCACCCTTCCCTTTGAAATTAAAAATTTTTGCAGGGTTTTCACAGGTGTATTGGACGATTCTCATCAAACCTTCTTCCAAGGTTTTCTTACCAAATCTTTTAACCCAACCGGTAATTAATGCTGGTAAGGTTTCTTGAATTCCCGGAGTTCCTGCCTGAGCCTTCCACATATCTGGTTGATTTTTTGTTTCCCATTCATGGGGAGTATGCTCGGAGCAGATGACATCAATTCCACCTGATCGAACCAGCTCCCACATTTTTGTTTGATCTTCTGAAGTTCTCAAAGCCGGACACACTTTTATTTTATTTTTATATTTTTTGTAATCGTTTATATTAAACATCAGCTGATAGCCAACTAGTTCTCCGTAAACTTTTAAGCCTCGATTTTTTGCTGCAGAAACTAAGGCAAACTCTTCTGGGGTTGATAGATGAAGTAAGTAAAGCTCAGTTCCGTAAATATCGGATATCGCAATCGCCCGGGCTGCGGCTGATGCAACAACCGAGGTTGGGCGAATTTCTGACCACAAACCAGCATCAGTCCGTCCGGTTTTTTTAAACTCTTCGTTATAAAAATTAATTAAATACTGATCTTCTGCATGAACGGCAATCTTAATTCCTCGTTTCGCCAGGATTTCAAAAACCTTAGCTAGAGTTTTATCATCGGGAATCGACGTTGGGGTCGTCTCATGACCGGCCATAAAAACTTTGACTCCAACAATATCTGATTTATTTACTTTTTCTAGCTCTTTTAGATGGTCTTTTGATACTCCCATAAAAAATGCATAATCGATGAAAGAACGTCCTGGATAAATTTTTTTTATCTTGTCTTGAAGAAGGGCAACCGTCGTTGTAGGCGGTTTGGTGTTTGGCATGTCAATGACCGATGTGAAACCGCCAGCAATCCCCGCTCTTGTTCCGTGAGGAATATCTTCTTTTTGTTCGAAACCTGGCTCACGCAAATGTCCGTGGACTTCAATCAGTCCCGGCAAAATATATTTTCCTTGTGCATCAATAGTTTCTAAAGACGAAGATTCTAAATTTGATTTCAAGTCTTTAACTTTTCCGTCTTCAATTAAAATATCTCCATAAATAATTTTTTCTGAAGTAACTATTTTTCCGTTCTTAATTATTTTTTTCATAATTATTTTTTGAGTAGTGCAATTGCCTCGTCAATTGGAATTCCTCTCGGACAAACTAAGGATAGTTTTTTTCCTAATTCGTTAGAGTATTTATCAATTCCGCCTTTTTTAGCCATTGCTTTTCTATCTAACCCATCCCTTGGATCAGTCAAATACCTAGCAATTTTAACGAGAGACATCGGATCCATGCAACCTTTAAGTGTTTTTTCTAATTCTGGAACTCCAGCAATACAATTTCCGCATTCAATACACTTTCTGAAAGCTTTTGATTCATTTGATTTTTTCTTAGTAATTATAACTTTATGGATTTTATCAAGATACGGCTTTATTCTTTCATATTTTTTTAAAATCGGCTCCAAATTAACTATTAAATCTTTTTCCACCGGAAAATTAGCTAACGGTTCAATCATTTGTGTTTCTAAAGTCGGATTAATTTGAGTGGAACAAGAAAGGACTGGTTTTTTATTTAACATCACTCCACAAGTCCCACATATTCCCTGTCTACATTCATATCTAAAAGCCAAAGTTGGATCAAGGTGTTTATAAATATATGTAATTACGTCCAAGACAGTCATTCCTTTATTGTAAGGAACATCAAAAGAGTCATATTTTAACTTCTCTTTTTTTTGAGAATTATAGCGATAGATAAAAAATTTAATTTTCATAAGTTATCGTACAACATCGACAATTTCCGTAATTAATTTTTCATTTACAATTTTAATCGATATATTTTTTTCCCATTCTTTTTTCGTTTTGGGATAATCGGTTCGGCTATGAGCACCACGACTTTCTTTACGTAAGATAGCTGCATCAACTATAGATTCTGCTGTTATAAGCATATTTTCAATTTCCAGACAGTCTTGTAAATCACGATTCCTTTCCTTCAATGTGGTTCTTGTTTTCATTATTTTCGCTTCTATTTTTAACTTTGCGATAGCTTTTTTTGCTTCTAATAATCTTTTTTCATCTCTAAAAATCCCAACTTTATCCCACATAACCTGTTTCAATTTATCTTCAACAACATGAGGGGTTACTCCCGCCTTACGATTAATAAACGAAAAAATTCTGGTCTGTTCTTTTTCAATTTGATCTTTTGGCAACGAAATATTTTTTACTTTTTTAGCAAATTTTGCTGCTGAAATACCAGATCTTCGACCAAACACCTGTCCTTCAGCTATTGAATTTCCACCGAGTCTATTGGCACCATGAACATTTCTTGTCACTTCTCCTGCAGCAAATAATCCAGGAATAGAAGACCTGCACCACTCATCTACCTTTATCCCACCCATCATATGATGCATTGACGGATAAATTTCCATTGGTTCTTTTGAAATATCTACTCCGGTATTTTTATACTGTTCATAAACATCTGGGATGATTTCTAAAATTTTTTCTTTTGTCCAATGATCGACGTGAAGATAAACCGAACCGTTTTTTGTCCCAAGTCCCGCTGCGACTTCCGTGTAAATCGAACGACTAACTTCATCTCTTTTGGCAAGTTCCATTTCGACAGGATAATATTTACTCATAAATCTTTCGCCTTTTATGTTTCGAAGAATACCACCATGAGCTCTGGTTTTTTCCGTCACCAAAACTCCGAGAGTTGAGGGCGTATTAGCCATCCCGGTCGGATGAAACTGAACCATTTCCATGTCAATTAATTCTGCTCCTGCGTCCAACGCCATTGCATAACCATCTCCGGTATTTGACATAGCGTTGGTCGTCACTTTATACATTCTTCCAGCTCCTCCTGAAGCCAAAATAACTGATTTAGTCTGAAAAACTACTATTTGTGCATTGCGGATATTTATACCCATTGCCCCAATTATCTTACCTTTAACGGTCAATAATTTACTTATAAAAAACTCATCGGTGTATTTAATTTTTAGTTTTCTTGCTTCGTCAACCAATCCCTGCATCATCTCCCGGCCTGTATAGTCACCGACACAAACATTGAGTGGATATTTCTGTTTCGGGCCAGCCCAAGTATAGAATTCTCCACTATCAAGACGATCAAAAATAACTCCGTAACTTTCCAGATCATGGATGCGAGCTGGCATTTCTTCCGCAAAGACTTTGACCATTTTGTAATTGTTGATGTAGTATCCGCCTTCGATCGTAATCTGAGCGTGAAATTCAGGAGTGGCTGGCGCAACCATGGCCGCATTCATTCCACCCATGGCCATTCCCGTATGTGCACAACCTAAGACTTCTTTTCCAAGTAGAAAAACTTCCAAGCCGCTTTTTTTAGCTTCTATTGCAGCCCTAATCCCCGCTCCTCCAGCGCCGATCACAAGAATATCGGTTTTAATGTATTTTATCGAAGACTCTAATGACGAATTCATTAGATGAAATGATATAAAAAATATTTTTATTTATCAAGGGATTTTACTCCCTACAAATACTCATCCCAACTTCTAATTTTTAAGTCTTTGATTTTATATCTGTCTAGGGCATTTACAAAAAAACGGGCGGAATTCAGATCGGTAAATAACGGTATATTATTATCAATCGCTGCCCTTCGAATCAAATATCCATCAGTAATCACTTTTTTAAATGAACCTTCATTGTTATAATCCTCACTTAAATTAATAACTAATGAAACTTGATGTTTTTCGATTAAATCAATAACTGTTGGGCTTTGTTTATCATAAAGTTTATGAACTAATTTTGTCCGGACGCCTTTGGTTTTGAGAAAAAGATGAGTTTTTTTGGTAGCATAAAGTACAAATCCAAGATTTTTCAACCGCCAGATTGATTCGGCAAAGCGCAGTTTAAATTCTTCTCCGCCGATTGTCACCAAAGCACTTTTATTTTTTAAAGATAAGCCAGTGGAAAACAAAGATTTTAAATAGGCTTCTTCAGCAGTATCTCCAAAACAGGCAACTTCCCCGGTTGATCCCATTTCAACTCCGAGAGCTGGATCGGCCCCTTCCATTCTGGCAAATGAAAATTGTGGCGCCTTGACAGCTACGTAGTTTGGATATTTGATTTTATATTCTTTGGCCTTTCCAAAAAAACTATCAACGATCACTTCGGAAAAATTAACTCCGGTCACTTTGGAAATAAAAGGAAAAGTCCTTGACGCCCTCAAATTCATCTCGATCACATAAACTTCGTTGTCCTTAACCATAAATTGGACATTAAAGGGTCCAGAAATATTTAAGGACTTAGACAATAAATTGGCAATTTCTATCATTCTCTCTCCGCTAAAAAACCGGACTCGCTCAGCCGGATAGACAATCGTTGCGTCTCCCGAATGAACACCGGCATGTTCAATATGATTGGAAATGGCAAAAACTTTGACCAGACCTTTTTCGGCTACTCCGTCAAATTCGATTTCCCGGGCGTTTGTCATATATTTTGAAATCGTCACCGGGTGTTTTTTATTGATGTTAGTCGCTTTTTCAATAAAATGTTTCAATTCGATCGGGTTATAACATAGGTTCATGGCGGCTCCGGACAGAACGTACGATGGCCTGACTAAAATAGGATAGCCGACTTCATGGGCAAATTTCAAAGCCACTTCTATTTCCGTAAAACTGTTCCAAACCGGTTGTTTGATGTCCAGATCATCCAAAAGTTGGGAAAATTTTTTCCTGTCTTCAGCCCTGTCGATGTCAACAGCCGAGGTTCCTAAGATCTTTATTCCATATTGATCAATTTTTTTGGCAATATTATTTGGGGTTTGACCACCAACGGAAACAACAACCGAGGAGGATCGTTCGAATTCATAGATATCAGCCACTCTCTCAAAGTTGATCTCTTCAAAATAAAGACGGTCCGAAATATCATAATC
Source organism: Patescibacteria group bacterium (assembly GCA_038061735.1). GTDB lineage: Bacteria > Patescibacteriota > Microgenomatia > UBA1406 > GWC2-37-13 > GWC2-37-13. The sequence goes on along the minus strand of JBBTYO010000023.1, from coordinate 23,974 downwards.
GGTCGAAACCGTTTCCGGATTGCAGTTGACGATAATTGATTTTTTACCGTATTTTTTTAAGAATAATGAACTATTAACACAAGTCCAATCAAATTCAACCGAGCTGCCAATTCGGTATGGTCCGGAGCCCAAAACCATGATCCCCTTTTCTCCAATGGGAGTAACGTCATGATGATTTCCATTATAGGTGGTGTACAAATAATTTGTTCTCGCTGGAAATTCCCCGGCCAAGGTATCAATCTGAAAAACTGAGGGTGTGATTTTGTTTTTAATTCTCTCCCTCCTAACATCTAACTCCTTAACACCTAACAGTTCCCCAATCTTCTTGTCAGAAAAACCTAGTTGTTTTAAATGCAATAATTTTTCCGGTTCTTTTTCCGCCTCAACAATTTTCTTTAACCGATATAAAAACCAGGGGTCAATTCCGCTTAATTCATAAATTTTTTGAACAGTTATTCCTAATTTTAAAGCTTTGGTGATAAAAAAGATTCTCTTTGAATTGGCTTGTTTAATATTGGCCAAAATTTCATCGGTGGTTAAATTAAAATTATTATCAGTTACTCCTTGTACGCCAATATCGAGCATCCGGACGCCTTTTTGAATTGATTCTTCAAATGTCCGGCCAATCGCCATGATTTCGCCAACCGATTTCATAGAAGAACCAATTTTTTCCGATGTTCCCTTAAATTTATCCATATCCCACCTTGGAATTTTGACAACAATATAGTCTAAAGCTGGTTCAAAAAATGATTGGGTAATTTGGGTGACCTGGTTTTTTATTTCCATCAGGCTTTTTCCCAAAATTAATTTTGCCGCCACATAGGCTAAAGGATAACCAGTAGCTTTAGAAGCCAGGGCGGAGGAACGGGATAAACGGGCATTGACTTCGATGACATAATATTCAATTTTGTTATTTGGCTTAGGATTTAAAGCGAATTGGACATTACATTCTCCCACAATTCCCAAACTCCTTACAATTTTTATCGAAAGCTCTCGAAGATGGTGATATTCAAAATTAGTTAACGTTTGACTCGGGGCAACGACGATTGACTCGCCGGTATGAACGCCTAAAGGATCAAAGTTCTCCATGTTACAAACGGTCACGCAGTTGTCATATTGGTCTCGGACAACTTCATATTCTATCTCTTTGTAATGACGAAGATACTTTTCGACTAATATTTGTGGCGAAAAAGCTAGTGCTGTTTGGACTACCGAAATAAATTCTTTTTCATTATGGGCAACCCCTGATTTTTGTCCGCCGAGTGAAAAACCGGCTCGCACCATGACCGGATAACCAATTTCTTTCACTTTTTCCAGTCCCAACTCAACCGTCGTTACGGCAAACGATTTTGGCGTGGCAACTTGAATTTTATGAAGATGGTTGGCAAACTTTTCCCGATCTTCTGTTAAAATAATCGCTGACACAGGTGTTCCTAAAACTTGAACATTATGTTTCTTTAAAATTCCTTTTTTGTGCATATCCATTCCACAATTTAGGGCTGTCTGGCCGCCAAAAGACAGAACGATTGCATCAGGTTTTTCTTTTTTTATTACCTCGGTAACGAACTCGGTTGTTACAGGTAAAAAATAAACTTTATCAGCCAATTCCTTGGAAGTTTGGATCGTAGCAATATTGGGATTAATTAGAACTGTCTTAATACCTTCCTCTTTAAAAGCTTTAATTGCCTGTGAGCCGGAATAATCAAACTCTCCAGCTTGACCGATCTTCAATGCTCCTGAACCTAATATTAATATTTTTTTCATATTTTTTTCAAAAACTCATTAAAGATCCATTCTGTATCCACTGGTCCCGGACTTGCCTCTGGATGAAACTGGACTGACATAAAAGGTAATTTCTTGTGAATAATCCCTTCATTCGTATCATCATTTGCATTAACAAACCAAGGAAGAAACCCTTCAGGAATTTTATCGATAGCAAAACCATGATTTTGTGTCGTCAAATAACATTTCTTAGTACCAACCATGATACATGGTTGATTCTGTCCCCTATGCCCAAACTTCATCTTGTAAGTATCTCCTCCAGCCGCGAGAGCTAATATTTGATTTCCCAAGCAAATCCCGAGTAACGGAATTTTATTTGTTAAAATCTTCTTAACAATTTCTATTGTCACATCACACATTTTCGGATCGCCTGGTCCGGGCGAAACGATCACCCCATCAATTTTATCTTTCAAAGTAAAAATGTCATAATTCCAAGGAACAGTAATTAATTTAACACCACGACTCAACAAGCTTCTGATAATATTTTTTTTGACACCACAATCGATCAAGACAACCGTTTTCTTTCCCACCCCTTCGACTAATGGACTTTTAATTGAAACCTCATTAACAAGATTTTCTAAATTAGGATCAACAAAATCTATATCTTTTCCAAAAATAATTTTGGCTAATTGAGTTCCCCCATCCCGGAGTTTTTGAGTTAAATAGCGGGTGTCTTTAATTTCAAGGGCCGGAACTTTTTCTTTTTTTAACCAATCACCAAGTGACATTTGACTTTGAAAATGTGATGGTGTATCAATATATTGGGAAACAATTAAGCCGGAAACATGAATCCGCTCTGATTCCCAGAATTTTTTATCTGGCACTCCATAGCTACCAATAATTGGGTAAGTAGAAACAAGAATTTGACCTTCGTAAGACGGATCTGTGAGTGACTCCGGGTAACCGACCATACCGGTTGAGAAAACTAATTCACCAGAACGAGGTTGTTCGTAGCCGAAACTTTGACCTTCAAATTCCGAACCATCTTTTAAGATTAGTTTTGCGTTCATTGGTATCGAGCTTTATCTATTAAGGATTAATTTTAATAGTGCCATTCTCACATACATTCCGTTCTTTGCTTCAGTTGTCAGATAAACTGCCCGCGAGTCTGAATCAACCTCGGTTTCTATCTCCCCAACCCTCGGCAAAGGATGCATGATTAGGGTATTTTTTCCAGCTTTTTTATCTACTAATTTTTTGGTTAGTATAAAGCTCAGCTTTAATTTTTCATATTCCTGTTTATCTGTAAATCTTTCTTTCTGCACTCGCGTCCAGTACCAAAAATGGCAGTCAACCGGAATTTCCTCAAATGATTTTATTTCAATCAATTTGATCTTTCTTCTTTTTGCTTCTTCTAAATCTTTATTGGATAAACGCAATTGTTTTGGTGATAAAAGATAAAGAGTGTTATTTGGAAAGATGGAAAGACACTTAATGATTGAGTGTACAGTTCGACCGTTTAAGAGATCGCCAACCATCAAACCTTTTATATTATCTAGATGTTTATGTTTTTCAAAAACTGTAAACATATCGAGAAGGGCTTGAGTTGGATGTTCCCCAATTCCATCTCCAGCGTTAATAACCGGAACGTCAGCGACTTCTGCCACTTTTTTTAAGGTTCCAACTATTGGATGGCGCATAACAATTGCGTCACAATACTGTTCCATCATTTTTGTCGTATCTTCAATTGTTTCTCCCTTGACAACGGAAGAAGTCGAGAGAGGATTTTGATATTCAACCGTTTGACCCCCTAATCTTTTTACAGCTGCAGAATTTGAGCTGAACGTTCTTGTTGACGGTTCAAAAAACATTAAGCCGACTATTTTTCCGGGGAGAGTTTTCAATAATTTTTTGGTTGGAGTTTTTTTAATTTTTGCGGCTGTGGCAAAAACCTTTTCAATTGACTGCCTATCAAACTGGTCTAGGGAAATAATGTCTTTCCCAAAAAAAATCTCAGAAATTTTCATATGTATCTGAGAATAATATTATACTTAATTAGGAATAAAAAGCAAGGGGAAAATAATATAGTTATTGATATAATAAGAGATTATATCGGGTGAGTGCTGGAATGGCATACAGGCTAGTCTCAAAAACTAGTGGATTCACTTCCATGAGGGTTCGACTCCCTCCTCACCCACTTTAGGCCGTCACAATGCTATATTTGCTCGACATCATGAGGTTTAGATTCTATCAGCGAACTTTGGGTGATTTGGATGAATTCTGCCTTTTTCCAAGTTTCGATAATATTTCTTGCACCGCAATACGAAAGTCCCGAGCGGACACCTCCCAATAATTGATTAATAAATTCGGTTACGCTTCCTCTGTATGGAACAACCGCTTCAACTCCTTCAGCGGCGTATTCTTTCAGATCTTTTTTCACTTTTATATCGTTTTTCTGACGATCATGATTGGCCATAAGTGAGGCCATTCCGCGGGTTAATTTATATTTACGATTATTTTTGAAAAAAGTCAAAGCTGGTGACTCATCACATCCGGCAAACAATGTACCGATCATGACAGTCGAAGCACCAACAGCCAGTGCCTTCACCATATCCCCCGAATTTCTTATTCCCCCGTCGGCAATAATCGGAATATCATATTTTTTGGCAACCGTAGCACATTCGGAAATTGCTGTCAATTGAGGGACACCTGCACCGGCTACGATTCTTGTGATGCATAAGGCACCCGGACCAATTCCAACTTTTATTGCCGCAGCTCCATTTTGAATCAATTCTTCAGTTGCTTCGGCAGTTGCCACATTACCGGCAATAATATCAACATTGGGAAATTTTTTCTTTAAATCTTTTAGGACCTTAATTAAATAAATCGAATGGCCGTGAGCTATGTCTATGACAATCACATCAACTCCTGCCTTGACCAACGCTTGAGTTCTTTCAATATAGTCATCTTTAATTCCAACAGCCGCTCCGACTAATAGTTTTTCTTTTTTAACATTTTGTACCATTTCAGCTTCCCTTTCAATCGTTGCAAATCGATGAATTATCCCAATCCCTCCCCCGCGAGCTAGTGCAATCGCCATCTCAGTCTCCGTCACTGTATCCATGTTGGCCGAAATAAGTGGAATTTTTAATTTTATTTTTTTTGTTAAATTTGTTGAGAGATCAACCTCACTACGAGAAACCAATTCGGTTTTCTGAGGAACCAATAAAACATCATCAAAAGTTAGACCAATATTTTTGCGTATATTTAGCATATAATCGTTATAAAATTTATAATTTTTATAAATACATACTTGCTTCACGTTCTGGGCTTACTGACACTATTCTTACCTTAACTTCTAAATATTTTTCAATAAATTTAATGTACTTTTGACAGTTTACCGGCAATTTCTTAAAAGATTTTATTCCAGAAATGTCTTCTTTCCAACCGGAAAAACTTTTGTAAATCGGCGTTAATTTTTCCAGTTCCAAATATCCGCACTGACTAAACTCAATTTTTTTGCCATTTAATTCATAGCCAACACAAGTTTTTATCAAAGATATTCCTGACAAGATATCAATTTTTGTAACTGCAATTCTGTTAATCGAAGACAAAAAACATGCAAATTTGACCGCCGGCAAATCCAACCAGCCAACCCGACGAGGCCGCCCGGTCGTTGTTCCATATTCATAACCCCGTTCGCGGATACTATCAGCAGTTTTATCAAATAATTCTGTGGGTAGTGGTCCTCCACCAACACGAGACGTATAAGCTTTAACAACCCCCCAAACTTCGTCAATTTTTTTGGAGGGAATCCCTGATCCAATATTAACCCCGCCTTCAATGACGTTTGAAGCCGTCACGTAAGGATATAAACCAAAACTGTTGTCTAACATAACTCCATGGGCTCCTTCAAGAAGAATTTGTTTCTTTTGTTTTATTGCTTTATGCAATATTGCGAACGTATCCCCAACCATTGGTCGAATTCTTTCTGCTAATTTTCTAAAAGTCGGCAAATAAGTTTCCACCTTTATTGGGGCTACACCGAAAGCGATCAATATCTTATTTTTTATCTCTGACTGAAATTTAAACCTTTCGACAAACAAAGGCCAATTCAAGAGTTCATAAATTCTAATTCCGTTGTAGCTAACTTTATCAGCATAAGTTGGGCCAATTCCTCTTTTGGTTGTCCCCAGTTTATTTTTTCCGCGAGCGTTCTCATAAGCCTGATCTAACTCTTTGTGATATGGCATTATTAAGTGGCATCGTGGAGAAATAAGTAGTTTTTTTTTCAAATTTATGCCCATTTTTTCAAAAATATCCATTTCTTCCATTAAAACATCTGGGTCAATCACAGTTCCATCTGCAATAACTACAGTGGGTTTTTTTTGCAGGATCCCTGAAGGAATTAAATGAAAAGGAAATTTTTTTCCGTTGATAACCACGGTGTGACCGGCATTATTGCCACCGTGAAAACGAACCACCAAGTCAGCTTTTGCCGCCATCATATCGACTATTTTACCCTTTCCCTCATCCCCCCACTGACTGCCGATGACAAGCTGAATCATATAAAATTTGAAAATATTAATTTCAAACCGTCCTAATATTAACAATAACTGATAGAATTAGTCAATGGGATTTTTTATAACATTTATAATTTTTATAATCGTTATAATATTTATTTTTTCTTCGAAAAAATTTTCCCCGATCCCCTACTTCCCTTCCCAGCCGGTTGATTTGCCGCTAATTATCAAAGCCTTGAATTTAAAAAATAATCAAACAATAATCGATCTTGGTGCCGGAGACGGAATTGTGATATTCAGGGCGGCCGAAGAGGCCAATAAAAAGAAGTTAAACACTCAGTTCGTCGCTGTTGAAATCAATCCGGTTTTAATATTTGTTCTCCATCTCCGACGGCTATTTCACTCAAATAGAAAAAATATAAAAATCATTCGCGGTGATATTTTTAAAATAAATATTTCTTCCCTCGTCCCTAATCCCTATTCCCTAACCGTCTATCTCTATATTTCCCCCTGGTTCCTTGAAAAAACAATTGAAAATTGCCTGTCCGACGAGGCCTTGGCGAAGGTGGATAAATTGCAATTCATTTCCTACATGTATCCAATCAAATCATTGAAGAAAAATGAAAAAATAATTCAAGGCAAAAACAAGATATTTATTTATGGGTAAGTATTTTGAGAATTTCTGATGGTTTTTTGGCAATATAATCAGCTCCGGATTTTTTCAAGGCCTCAATTGTGTGCAGACCCCAGGAAATACCAATCATTTTGATTCCAACTTTTTTACAAGCTTCAACGTCGCGGATTTCGTCACCTATATAAATTGCTTCAGATTTTTCTAATTTAAAATCACTAAGAAATTTCCCTAAATAACTGGCTTTGCCAAAAAGATCGGTCTTCCCATGGACAAAATCAAAAATATCAAGATCATTATGTTTAATAAATTTATTAATATTCTCTACTCTATTTGAAGAAATAATAGCTAATTTATATCCTTCTTTTTTTAGATCAAAAAGAAACTTTTTTATTTCAGGAAAAAATTTAATATTATCCATTTCTTTTTCCAGCTCCACCTGCATGTTTTTTATCATATTGACAACGTATGGCAGTTTAAGCCAAGCTTTTTTAAAATGACCCTTAAGAAGTTCTTGATAACTTTTAGATCTGATTTCCTTGATTATCTCCTTATCACTAAGATCATCTATCTGAAGTAATTTGGCCATTTCCAAAAATTTTTGGAAACTAAAAGGAAGAGTATCAGCAATCGTTCCATCAAAATCAAAAATAACTACCTTTATTTTTTTCATAAGATATCAATTATAATGATATTCATGGATAAAATCATCTCTCTTGATTATTTATTAACAAATTTTTTAAATAGATTGACTCCCCACAATACTTTTTTTGACTATTTTTTTTCCTTTTTTTCTTTAAAAGGCTCTTCGATTTTGATTTGGATATTGATAATTGTAATCGTCGTAATTTTGGAAGAGCGAAAAAATCCCGAGATAAGCAAAAAGGACAAAAAATTTATTTTTTTATTCTCGCTATCATTTTTGTTGACCTTTTTACTTTCCGATATTGTCTTAAAGAATATTTTCCAGCGTCCTCGACCATTTACAACTATTTTTAACAATTTACAACTATTTTCAACTTTTTCCTGTCCGACCGATTTCTCCTTCCCCTCTGCTCACGCCGCAACCGCCTTCGCCGCCGCCACAATTTTAGTCTATTTTGACAAAAAACGCCGCTGGTTTTATTACACCGTGGCTATTTTAATTTCTTATTCAAGAATTTATTTAGGTTGTCACTATTTTTTGGATGTAATTGCAGGTGCAATCATCGGATATATAATCAGTCGATTACTTCTATTCTCCCTCGATACATTCCCATCCCGCAAGAAAAATTGATAAAGCCGGTTTCTTTCGGAGTAAATTCAATAATATTTTCTCCTTCGTTTAAGGCTTTGGAAATGTTTAAAGTTGGAACAACAAAGTACCCTTGACAACCGAAGACATTTTTTCCGTTAATTACCCAACGCACCGGAATTCCTTTTTTAATTGTAAATTGGTTTGGGGAATATCCTCCACTGATAACATCCATATTTATAATTTGTTTGCCGTTTTCGACACTAACATTAGTTCCTGTTCCTTTGATGTTTTGACTAAATCCGATATTTATTCCATAAATCGATAAAAAATTGCTTGCATAATATACACCAAGTATTAAAACTCCAACGGCGACTGTTTTCATAAAATACTGATAAAAAGTACTTTTTATCAAACCTCTTAGAGAACCAATAAATATTATTGCTGGAACCGTACCAAGGGCAAAGATTGCCATTGTCAAGGCACTTTGCCAAGGGGACGCTAATCCAAGAGCGTAAACCTGGGTTGCTTGAGTAAATCCACACGGCAAAAAATAGGTGATCATTCCTAAGAAAAAGGCTGATTTATGAGGGTCTTTTATCAGCGAGTGTTCTAATTTTCTAAAAACATTTGAAGAAACGCCGTATGGAACAATTGAAGCAAAAGAAAGAATATGTAACATATCAAGACCCAAAAGCACCATAAAGATTGCTGCGAGCAGTGTTAAACCTGATCCAAATTTAAAATTTGTTATTATCACACTTCCAACTAAACCAGCCAAGAATCCAAATATTGAATAGGAAATAATTCTTCCCAAGCTAAAATAAACAGCCTGTTTTAAATTATTGGTTTTTTTCCCGATTGTTGACAAAAACAAAGCTCCAGAAGTAGCCATACAAGTTGAAACTGAAGCAACTAACCCTAAAAATAAAACCGTTAACAAATTTAGGTTTCCAGTAATATTGATGCTGGGAATGATATTTATTTCTTTAATAATTAAGTAAATTAAAATTAAACCAACAGTAATTAATGATGCTTCGATAATCTTTTTACTCATTGGTTCTTCGTTTAAATTCTTGTCTTGCCTATTCCCTATTTCATATCCAAAAGGCTTGATATTCTTATTTATTGTTTCCTGATCTAAATGACCGGAAAAATAAACCTCGGCTTCTTGCTTTTGAAAATTTGATTTAACAGCTGTCACATTAGACATTTCTTTAAACTTGTCGATGATCAAAATTTCACACGAAGGACAATGCATTCCTTTGATGTAAAGAGTGCATTTTTTAAGTTTTGCCATATTTATATTTATTTTTTTGGTCCTTTTTTTTCACCACCGCAACAGCCTTCGCGTATCATAGGTTTATATTTTTGCTCTTTTTAATAAAAGCGAATTGGTAATTACTGAAATGCTTGAAAATGCCATAGCACCTGATGCCAAGATCGGACTTATTAGACCCATCATTGCAACAGGTATCAGTATCACATTATACGCGAAAGCCCAAAATAAATTAAGCTTGATTGTCTTCATCGTTTGTTTGGATAGCTTAATCGCCGAAACAACTGAAATTAAATTTTTATTAACCAATGTGATTCCAGCTGCTTCAATGGCAACGTCAGTACCTGTACCCATAGCAATCCCAATATCGGCCGCGGCTAAGGCCGGGGCATCATTGATTCCATCCCCTACCATAGCCACCACTTTGCCTTCTTTTTGAAATTTTTTAACTTCTCTCTCTTTATCTTGAGGCATCACTTCAGCAAGAACCTTTTTTATTCCTAATTTTTTCCCAATTGCTTTTGCTGTTGCCTCGTTATCTCCCGTTATCATCACTGTCTCTATCCCAATTTTATTTAATGTTAAGATGGCCTCTTTTGCACTCTCCTTAATCGTATCGGCAATGGCAACCAAACCGGCCAATTTATTTTCAATATAGACGTAGACAACGGTCTTCCCTTGTTTTTTTAAGTTTTCACCATCAGTAAATGAATCAGATTTTAGCAATCTACCAACATAGATTTTTTTTCCATCAACAATTCCCTCAACACCTTTGCCAGTTAACGATTTGAATCCTTCGACTTCGCTCAGGACAAGCTTTTCCTCTTCAGCTTTTTTCACAATCGCTTCTCCAAGCGGATGTTCTGAAAGTTTTTCTATTGATGCTGCAAGCGAAAACAACTGTTTTTGAGGAATCGCCAGGGGCCCCCGTGGGGGTGTGGCGGACGAAAAAACACGTTGTTGAGCGTCATTAATTGCAATAACATCAGTAACTTCCGGTTTTCCATTTGTCAAAGTCCCAGTTTTATCAAAAATAATCGTCTTGACTTTATGAGTCGTTTCTAAACTCTCAGCATCTTTAATAAGTATTCCGTGCTCGGCTCCGATCCCGGTTCCGACCATAATCGCCGTTGGCGTCGCCAGTCCCATCGCACAAGGACAAGCTATGATCAATACCGCAATTGAATTAAGCATGGCAAGTATCAAACCGCCAGATGGACCAAAAACATACCAACTAACAAATGTCGAAACCGCCAACATGATAACAATTGGGACAAAATACGAAGAAATAATATCGGCCAATCTCTGGATTGGAGCTTTGCTTCCTTGTGCTTCTTCGACTAATTTAATTATTTGGGAAAGCATTGTATCTGCCCCAACTTTTGTTGCTTTATAAATAAAACTTCCTGATTTATTCATCGTTGCCCCAATCACGATATCTCCTTTATATTTTGAAGATGGCATACTTTCGCCTGTCACCATTGACTCGTCAATCGCCGACTCCCCCTCAACGATGATTCCGTCAACGGGAATTTTTTCTCCAGGTCTAACCCTTATCAAATCACCAGCAGTAACTTCGTCGATTGGAATATCAATTTCTTTTTTATTTCGTATTACCCGGGCTGTTTTCGCCTGGAGGCCGATTAATTTCTTGATCGCTTCTCCCGTACCAGCCTTAGCTTGGGCTTCTAAGTAACGACCTAATAAAATCAAACCAATAATAACCGTTGAAACATCAAAATACGGCATCGCCTCAATCTTCAAATCCATAAAAAAATTTGGAAAAAATGTTACAAATATTGAATATAAAAAGGCGACTGTTGTTCCGATTACAACTAATACGTCCATATTGGCAGTCCTATGTTTGAGCGAAGATATGGCGGCCCTGTATAAATCACCGGCCGCCCAAAACTGCACAATCGCTGCCAAAACAAACTGAAAATAGAAATTTTTAAAAAGAGTTGGGGCAAAATCCATAATTCCGGGAAAACTCCCCCAAACTATCACGCCTCCTAGAAATAAACTCACAAAAACTTTGATCTTTAGATCTTTGAGTTCTTTTATTTTTTCCGTTTTTATTTTGTCATCCAAGGTTCCGTCATTTTCAATCAAAGCCTGATAGCCGACTGATTTGACCGCATCAACAATTTTATTTTTTTCAACCGGAGCGTCTGATGTCAGTGTAGCCTTACCAGTGGCTAAATTAACAACCACGTCAGTAACTCCGGAAATTGTCTTTAAAGCTTTTTCACTAGTATAAACGCAGGAAGCACAATGCATTCCGCGAATTGCAAAAGTTTGTTTATTCATATTATTTAACAATCAATTTTCCATGAAACATTCCCATCCCGCAGGAAAAATCAAATTCTCCTTTTTTATCAGGAGTGATTTCGATGGTTATTTTTTCGTTCATAGGCAATGATTTTTTAATTTTAAAATCAGACAAAACAACTTCTTCCAGACAACTATTACTGTCTTTCCTTTCAAAAACAAGCTTGGTAGTTTGACCATACGGAATAGAAATCCGTTCCGGCTTATAACCGCCGTCAACCAAGATATTGATTATTCCCTCGGCCTGAACCGTGTTAGTTTTTTTCATAAAAAAGAACCAATAGGTAAATAAAATTGATAATAATCCGAAAATTGAAACAAATATTTTGTCCATATTAAACTCCACATCCTCCTCCGGTTTTTGGTGGCTGCTCAACTATTCCTTTATTGATCAACCATTGTTTAGCCGCCTGCCAACCGGAAGAAGATGAAAATTCTTTACCTAATACAATCTTAGCGGGAACTTGACTAAATTTTTTTCCATCCTTATTTTTAAAGTATAATGCCAAATCATAATAGTTGCTTGGAAACCAAAAAGCATTGTAATACTTAGCCGCCTCAAACATTTGATTTTCTGTAGCACCATTGGACGCTAATAGCTGTAACACGGAAAGCAATGCCATACCGTGATTACAGTCAGGAAAAGCCGTTGAATTGTTGCAACACGGACGATATATATTACTGGCTACTTTTTCGACTAAACTTTCTTGACTCTCAGTCATCGGGATTAAATCAGATTTGGCGTAATAGTCCATCGGTTGAGTTTTTGAAAGCGACCAACCACCAGTTGAAGCAAAATTGCCAACCTGTCCTTCTCCATATTTAACAATGTCCCCTTCTGTCAATGCTTTTGACTTATTAGCCAAACCGGCTGCCCAAAAAAAGTTGAGTAAGAAATAAGAATTGTCACGATCAATTTTGATTTTTTTGTTTGATCCTTTGGTTAAAATTTCCAGTTGTTCTTTGGTTAACGGTTGGGCACTTTTTTCATACGTTTGTTTAAATTTTTCCAGGTCAATTACGCCTGATTCAATCATTCTCGGACCTAAATCGCTATATCTTGCATTAATTTCAAAGCCTTTCGTTGGATTAATCTCGTCAAATAAATTTCCATTTTCTTTTTTTAAAATTGCCTCTTTATTTTTTGAAATTAATTTACTAATCTGTGGTTTTAGCACATAGATTAAAGCTAAAACATTTAACCCCAAACTCACACTTAAAACAATAAGCCAAATATTTTTGGCTGATTTTTTTGTTTTTTTCATTTTTTTTTGATTAATTTATAAAAAATAAAAATAATAAAACTGAAAATTAATAAATCTACAATCGGATTTTGGAAGTTTTTTGACAGTTCAAAAACTAATAATCTCAGCGGTTTTGTGTATTTTTCCATTTGGTACATCTGAATTTTATTTAATGCGTCAAAGATTATTATTAAAATTCCGCTAATTATAAAAATAAATGCTCCTAAGAATTTAAAAACATCATAAATTTTCTGACGGTTATTCCCCGATATTTTTGTCGTTAGTTTTTCGTAGAATATTGACATAACAAAAAGCGGAAAAACGATTCCCAGGACATAAGCTGAAGAAACAACTATTGCTTGAAAAGTACTTGGAGCCAAACTGGTTAAGGTAACGGCCGCGAATAAAACGGGAGCACAACAAGAAGAAGAAAGACCTGACATTACCCCTAAACCAAAGACTGAAAAGACATTAATTTTTTTGTTTAATTTTGGTTGAACGCTAAATAATTGGGGTAAATGGAATAGTGGTTTGATTGTCATAAAACCCATGAAGATCAAAAATAGCCCTCCAAAAAAATAAATTTGACGATGAAATTGGTCGAAGAAAAATATAAAAATACGGAATCCCAAGGCAACTGGAATTAAAATAGAGGCCAAACCCAGGGCAAAGATTAATGTATAAAACATAACATTTCTACGTTCCCTGAAAACTGTCCCTAAATAAGAAGGTAACAAGAAAGTGATACAGCACGGAGCAAATAAAGCCAAGACTCCGGCTAAAAATGAGCCTGTCAGAGAAATTCCGAAGAAAAAACTATTTTGCATAGATTTTTTTTAATTAACGTTTGCCTTAACTTTAAATACTAATTTTGGATTTTCTGGATCGTTTATACTTACATAAACTTCCCGCTCAATAGCTCCATAAACCGGCATGATCGAAGGTCTGTAAGTTACTTTAATAATCGCTTCTTTTCCCGGCAATACTTCTCCTGCAAAATCTGAAACATTGTGCATCCCAAAAACTTCTGATTCCTTACCGTTTATAACTATCTGTCCAAAAGTACAGTTACAACTTGAGTTGATATTACTTAACTGTAAAGATTTCTGACCAATATTTTTAATCTTAAAATTTGCAGATTTATCATCAGACACTTTCATTGTCCCCAAATCAAAAAAGGTTGTTTTAACTTCCACTTTTGGCTTCTCTTTATCACTCAGAGAATAGGTAATAATTGGAACTTGTGGTTTTTGACCGCTGACCAAAAAAAAATAGCTCCCAATAATTACTACTAATGAAAACAGGATTAATCCCGCTATTAAAATTTTTGAATTCATATTATTTTCGTTTAAACACCTCAATCACTTCCTTCACTTTCGCATCAATATCTTTCCCGCTTTCCATAGATTCTCGAACACAAGTCTTTAAGTGATTTTCCAAGATCAATTCTGATACCTTTTCAAGAGAGCTTGTCACCGCCTGTGTTTGTTGAATCACATCTAAACAATATTCATCTTTCTCCACCATTGAAATTACTTTCTCCAAATGCCCTTTTGCAATCTTCATCCGATGTAATATTTTTTGCTTATGATCATTCATATCATTGAAAATTGAAAAATGAAAATTGTAAATTTTTCCCCTCTCCCTAGTCCTCCCCCCCAGGATACAGAAAGTAAAAAAAAATGTCAAGTACTTCTTTATTTAAGCAAATATTATGAAGATTACAAACTGAGTTTGGCCAGAAATTCAATTATGCCAGCCATGAAATTTTTTCCTCCTAAAGGCAATTTCCCTATTAACCGGTACCCTCCGTAAATAGTTGCAATAGCCGCAGCAAATTCCCCGACTGCTATTGCCGCCAATGTTGCAGAAGATTTTGCTCCAATCTGAAAAACAGATTCTCCAGGCACTACATATTTCTCACCTGTAACTTTATCTATAGCAATTGTAGCAAAATAACCATTGCCCTCACCAACATATTCATCAATCTCTAAAGGTACAACAATTATCGGATGTGAAACTGGTATATCTCTTACCCATGCACCAAGTGAGTCATATACATTAATATTGGTCACTTGGCCATCTGGTGTATTTGCATTAATAAGCATTGAATTATCTGATCCTCCTAGAACAAATGTTCCAAGAGGACGTAAAGATGCCATAGCATCAGGTGTTAAATAACCCTTCATAAAATCATAATCCAGAAATCCATCCGGCCCGGGAGTTATATTTGCGGTTAGCCAATAATCATCATGATTACTTAGCAAAAAAGGTGAGCAACTTTCCTGACCCCTTTCTATAAGAGCAATTGCCTCTGGTGTCACATCATTAAGCATGAGTGGAAAATTCATTAGTGGTAATTTGCGATTTGAAATTATTGGAAGATCTTTTATGTCTGACTTCCATCCTGGATTATCTAACATTAGTTTTATAAATCTACCCTCTCCGTCAACATTAACAATTATTCCGGGTTCTATTTTATTAGTTGAAGGATCAAAAACAAACCTTATGGCTTCCGAGTCTACCTGCCTTACTTCAGCAAGATTTAGACCCATTAAAGGTGTATTTCGATTTGATTCCATATCTTTTACACCTTCAAAAGGAAAGCCGTCAACAATTTTTTCAAAATTTCTCAACTCATTATCTTCAACTATTTCCTGACTAACCTCTCCGTGGGTATACCATATGTCACGAACTGAAAACGCATCTTCATATGGTGTAAGCCTAGTTGCGTCTACATCGTTTTCCCATACAGTTCTTCGAGTAGCGACTACCCATTTTGATTTTTCATCTATGTCTTTTACTTTAAGAAGATATACTTCTGGTGCCGCCATCGGGAGACTGATTCTCTCAGACACTATTTGATTTACCGCGTCTCTATTAATATCATCAGCTGTTGGAATTATTCCTACTATTTTTGGTTTAAGTTCTCCCCAAACCCCATCATTTATTCGACTTTTTATATTTTCTGCCAATACTGAATTAACAAAAGCCAGCTCACTAGCGTTGAAAGGAAAAGTAGCATTAAATCGATTTAACGCTTGTGCATAAAACTTCCCATCTCTAGCTAACATTTTCTCAAGTTCATTCTTCGCTGAAGTATCAAAACCTATACCGGCAAAAAAATATTTGATATTTTCAATTTTTTCAGGCGTTGTCATGGTTGGCGGCAACAATTTGATATATCCATCCAAAAATCCCATAAAACCCTCAGACATTGGGGTTAAAATATCCGTAAAATTAGTTTCTCCCGCATTAATGTCTATTTCACCTATATTCATCTCAACTTCTTGTCCCTGAAACATCTCTTCTATAAAATTCGGTTTATCTGTAGATATCTGAAACACTTTTCCTTTGCCTCCGTCAACTACAATTCGAGCAGTACCTTCAGGAGTTTTTGATTCAACATTGTCAAACCATAAAGCCTGATTGTTTCGTCCAACTACCAAAAGACTGTGATCTTTATATGCCGATGCACTTATTGAATCATTGATAACTTGACCAAAGGCACCAGGCCCAACAAACGGGATACTTCCATCTGTTTTTCTTCCGATAAAAGCATGGGCTGTGAAATCATTTTTATCTGACTTGTTTATGATAATAGTAGTCTGCGATGGGTCCAATACCCATCCTGTGGGAAAATCGGCCCCTTTATAACCTTGAGGTCTGATAGCAGCGGACGATTCACCCAAAATTTTTCTGTTTAATATACTTTCTACAGAGTAGTAAAATCCCGATGCCTCAATTCCTAACTCATCTAGATCTTTAACAGAAATCGTTTTACCATTATAGATTACCGTTTTATAATCAAAACTCTTTCTCTTAAGCTCTCCTGGCGGTGGTTCAAGTAAGGGAGCACAAGCAGCTAAAAGTGCAACTCCTGTTACAACTGTAGCGGCTTTCATAAAATCTCTTCTCGATAAGTTCCTAGAAAATCTGATCATAAATGTAGTTATTATAGGCTTTTTTTAGAAAAAATCAAGTATTGAAGCTTTAAAGCATTATTTTTCTATGTTGTAGAATTTTACGCGGTCGCCGCGGAACATCAGATCATCCCAACGGTTCATCATCACAACCCTCCATTACCCTATAATAGTCTGATATAATTGAGGGTGGATATTAAAAATCATGAAAGAAAACATCGTCGTAGACTTAATTATCCGCTGATTGGTTTGATAACTATTGGTTTTTTAACCGGAGTGGCCTGTTTTTCAACTCTTTCGAGTCCAACTATAACCCCAACTCAACCCTCAACAATAGGAAGAACTTACCATATTTCCCAAGAGGCTTCATACATATATGAAGACGAGCGAATATTTTTAGGCGATCCAATAAGTCTCGACTGGTTAAATGACGGCAGATTATTATCAGTTAATGCTCCGAGTGTCATTGATCACCCCTGTAATGCTGAACCCAGCCTTATACAAAAAGCTCAATCTCTTGACCCTTACAATTCAGAAGATATTAGAAAAGCAATTTGTCTAAGATTTGAAAAACTTGGGAGAAAAATAGGCTTACCTGAAGAAAGTATCAGTACTTTCGCACTTTATATGGCAACTAATACTGTTTCTATTGATTTATCAGCAAAAGATTCACAAATAATATGTGATGGTGCTCCCGCCTATAATAAAAATGGTAAAATCTTTATTTTATCAGATTTAAATACTATTGATCATGAAACAGTTCATCATTGGTACGATCAAATCCCGGATGGCATTTATTACGTTGATGAAAGCAACCAGCAATTCTGCATTCTTCACAAAAATGTAGGTCTGACAACAATAATTTTTTCCGACGAATCTACTGATTTGACCAATCCACCGATTTATCAGAAAGCAAAAATATCAGAAGAGACTATACCAATACTTTCAGAAGTTCAAACAACTGGAACTTTTGGTTATAGGGGTAATTTTTCTACTACTTTACAAGAAGATGTTTTTAATTTTGTTAATGCAATCCAGGGCGATCCTCTACTAAAAATTTTGGTTGGTGACGATATTTTGAACGGAAAACCAACTATTGATCAATTAGTCAAAATATTTATCAATATTTCTAGAGTTAAAGGAATCAGAGAATTTATTTTATTAGATGAACGAATACAGGAAGAAAAAGATAGAGGTTCTATAAGTGAAAGTCGTATTCCCTCTCAACTATCACCGCAAGAAGCCTGTGGACAATAATAATTACTTCTCCACGCTATAGAATTTGACACGGTCGCCGCGGAACATTAGATCCATCTCACCTGTTGCCCCGTTGCGGTGCTTGGCGATGTAGAGTTTGATTAGTTTTTTATTTTGGTCCAAGATATCCTCCGACTCCTGCTCCAAGTAAAGAAACATGACGACGTCGGCATCCTGTTCTATGCTTCCACTTTCGCGAAGATCCGAAAGCTGGGGCTTTCGGGTACCCCGCTGTTCAACCGCTCGGGATAACTGAGAAATTGCCAGGACCGGAATTTTAAGTTCACGGGCCAAATTTTTTAAGTTTTGGGAAACGAACGATACTTCATTCACCCGGGAATCAAATCTTTTTCCTGCGTCAATCAACTGAAGATAATCAACAATCAATAATTTAATATCTTTTTCTATCTTGAGTTTTCTCGCTTTAGTTCTCATTTCCAAGATTGAAGCACCCGGTGTATCATCAATAAATATCGGAGCCTCAGATAGCTCCCCCATTGCTTCGGTCAATCTTTTATAATCATCTTCAGAAAGCCTGCCTGTTTTGAGTCTCCAAGCATCAATGTCTGCCTGACCAACCAGTAGACGATCGACCAATTCTTCCTTACTCATTTCAAGGGAAAAAAAACCGACTGGTGTTTTGTTTTTTGTGGCCGCCTGAAGAGCCATATTTAGGGCTAAAGTCGTCTTTCCGATTCCCGGACGGGCTGCTAAAATCAGCAGGTTTGAATCCTGCATTCCGGCTAATTTATTATCAAGATCAGCAAATCCCGTCGATACACCCCGCAGATGAGAGCCTTTTTTTACAAATTCTTCAAGTCGTTCAAAACTTTCTGCCAACACCTCTTTCAGTTGGATAAAGTCGCGGTGAAGATGTTCCTGGGAAAGACCAAATATTTCCGTTTCGGCATCGTCCAATAATTTTTTCACGTCCCCTTTGGTGTCAAAGGATTTTTCCACCAGCCGTGAAGACATTTGGATCAATCGTCTTTTGACAAAATGGTTTTTGACAATCCGGCCATACTGTTCGATATAGGCAGAGGTGGGAACGGCGTTGATCAAATCCGATAAATAATTTTTTCCTCCAATTGATTTTAATGAATCGGTCTTTTTTAATTCGTCCTGAATAGTGACCACGTCAATTGGCTGTTGTTTTTCAAAAAGAGTGATCATGGCCGAATAGATCAGTTGGTGTTCACGACTATAAAAATGCTCCGACTTTAAAAATTCCGCCACCAAATTGATGGCACCGGAATCAATGAGAACTGCACCAAGCACCGATTTTTCCGCGTCAATATCATGAGGAGGGGTTTTTAAACCTTCAGAAGTAGCCATAGTTTAAATTTCGAGCACGACGACTTTCATCTCCTGCTCGATTTCTTCTTTTTTGTAAACTAATTTTAGTAAAGGAACTGGATTATCTAGCCCAAATTTTTTCATGAAATCAGAAACGGGAGCTAGTTTACCTGTTCCGTAATGCATGGGGATAACAATTGACGGTTCGATTTTTTTGACCAGGCTAACCGCTTCTTCGGCATCAATAGTATAGATTCCTCCGACCGGAACCATAAGGATATCGACTTCACCAATTGTTTCCAAGAAATTTTCATCGGGAACTTCTCCCAAATCTCCACAATGAAGGACGGAAATTCCTTCAGACTCAAATTTATACATGATATTTTCACCTCGCTCTGAACCATGAGTTTTGTCATGAAAAGATTGAAAGCCAAAAATTCTGACTCCTAATTTTTCAAATTCTCCCGGCATGTCAATTATCAAAGGATCTACTCCATTAATACCGGAAACGTTTTTGAATTGGTTATGGTCTTTATGGTTATGAGAAATGGTGACAACATCGGCCTCAGTTTTTGGAAATTTCAAACCAACCATCTCAGGGTCAAAAGGATCGGTAACGATTCGGGCAGTTTTAGTTTTAATTAAAAAAGACGAATGACCTAAATATTTAATATCCATAAGTGTTCTAAAGAATAACAAATTAAAAGCTAATTTTCAATTTTAAATTTTAAATTTTTATTCAAACTAAAATATCAAGTTTTTAATTTTAAAAAATTAAGAATTAAGATTTAAAAATTGATTAGAAATTAATAATTAGAAATTTGAAATTACTTACATATCTGTTCCCGTATCTTCTCCTGCTGATCTTTTGGTAGCTTGTCTACCTGGTCAATTACTTTACCTATGGAATTATCATAGATAACATTGGAAACAAAAGATTTTGCCTCCCCAAGCACTACTCCCCCGACTTCCTCGGCTTTTTTTATAGTGTCTTTGACGAGATTACTTTCTTGAACCTTTTTAACAATTTCTTCTTGTGTTTGTGATTTTATTTCCTGGGTTTTACCTAAAATACTGGGAGTGTCTTTTAATTTTTTTAAAAATATTTTATCTAACAAAACGCCTGTGGCGATTAAGGTTACTAAAAAAAATATTTTATACATTGAAGGCCGATAATTTTTTTCTTCAAGAGGTTTGATTATTGACATTGTTATGGAGCCCTGAGTGAGAATCGAACTCACAGTCTAACCCTTACCAAGGGTTTGTTTTACCACTAAACTATCAGGGCGGGAACGTTTTTAATTATACATAAATTATTTGTGAAGATAAGTTATAATGAAATATTATTCAAAATATGTCTGTAAAGAAGGAAGTAATTATTAAAATTTTTTCACTTTTTAGTGTCATAGGTGTAATTGTGTTGTTTTTATTGATAAGGATGTCTACACAAATATATGGAGAGACTAACGATAAAACATCTCCAATAAACATGAAGGGTAAAATTTCATATCAAGTTCCTTATAAAAATACACTTGATTTAAATCTTGGGATTGTCCAAGAACCCAATGTGGAGCTACCTTTAAAGACCGCTAGTGGATTTGTCGATACCTCATTTCTTTTGGATACCGGAGCGATTATATCAACGTTACCTCTCCGAATGGCAAAAAATCTCGGTATTGACATCGTCAATGCAAGAAGAATAACTTTACAGGGATTTTCAGGCGTCCCAGTATTTGCCTATCTTGGTCAAATTACTATCAAAATTGGGAACCAAGAATTTGAATTTCCAGCTACGTTCACAGAATTTTCCAAGAAAAACATTCTTGGACGGAAAGGTCTACTTGATAATTTTGATATAAATTTTGATTACGAAAAAAAAATAATTACATTAAGCCGTAAGGCTAATTTATAAATAATATGCAAGAACAAACATATCAAAAAATAAATCAGGCACTTACATGGAAGAGAATTATCCAGTTTAACGCGCTGGTTTTATTTGGAGCAGTTACATTATTGTCATCGTCATTTGTCCAAAATAATAGTTTGAAGCGAAATTCTAAAGCGGCCGATATTGTCATATCACCGACGAAAACCATAGTATCATCTTTAACCATACCGATAATTTATCCGACGGAACCACCGCAAATTGACCGGGTAAGTTTGTTTTTTGGTAAACCCGGGGACACCGTTGTTATCTCTGGAAATAATTTTGGTGATGAACAGGGAGTGAGCAAGGTTTATGTGGGAAATACCGATGCCTCAACCGACTCGGTTGTCCGCTGGACTAATTCAATTCTTGAAGTAAAAATTCCTAGCCAGGCGCAAACGGGGAAAGTTTGGGTGATAATAAATGATAAACAAGCAACCTGGGACGGAGATCTTCTTATTTCAAGTGGCGTTAATACTGCTCAAATTGGATTCGAATCAACCACACCAAAAAAAACCCGTCTACTCGTATATTCAGCGGCAGATTTGAAGAAGGGAGTCGTCGAACTTTCATATACAGGACAATCACCTGTATTCGTTGCGGCTCCAGGCGTTAACATTGATTCGCAGACGACATCTACCGATCAGTTAGGAAATAAATTAAAGATTTTATTCAATTTTAAAGATGCACACTCCGAGCAGAAAATACTTCTTGGGACTGTCGAAAATTCCGGCGGTGGAGCTTTGGAGATAATCAAAGCAGAATTATACAACTCTGCCAGCAGCATCATCCCCCTATTTGCCGATCCTTTACAAATTAAATCAAATCCTCAATAAAAAATAGACCCTATTTCTAGGGTCTATTTTTTTTCTTAAGTCATTTTCCTTTACCTCTTTCTTTATTTTTACGATCTCGATAAGCCCTCTCCTCTTTCGCTCTCTTCGCTTGTATCTTATCATTGTAGCTTGTTTTACCTTCTCTGTCTTTTGGCATATTTATATTCACCCCCTTTCATTTTATTTATATATCTAATTGGCTTGGTAACTTATTTGTTTTACATAGTTCCTGATAAGTTCCTTCGGCAAAAATCTTTCCATCTTCAATAACGATAACATGATCTTTTGGTAAAAGCAAGGTATATGTATGGGTAATCATGAGGACAGTTTTATTTTTGGCATATTCCCGCAACCCCTCCATTATCCTATCTTGTGTGGCGGCATCTTGAGCCGATAAAATTTCATCTAAAAGAAGTATGTCTGCTCCTCGTAGATAAGCCCTTGCCAGAAGGAGACGTTGCCGCTCTCCGCCGGAAAGGAAGTTGCCGCCTTCTCCAACGCGCGACTGATAGCCGCCGACCCGTTTATCGATAAATTCATCGGCAACAGCTAGTTTGGCGGCTTCTCTGATTTCTGCAGCCGTTGCATTTTCCTTACCAAAGCTTATTACACGAGAAATGCTTTCATCAAATAAATCTGACTCCTGAGGTACATAGGCAATATGGTTTCTTAATGTCTGTACAGTATATTCTTTGAGTAGATGCCCACCAATTTCTATTTTTCCTGAATCTAAAGAATCAGTTAACCGTAACAATAGTTGGAAAAGGGATGACTTACCGGAACCGCTTTTTCCGATTATTACGGTGAACATTTTTTCCGGGGCGGTAAAGGATATGTCAGAAAGAATTTTCCGATCTTTATCATCTTTTATGGTAACGTCTTTAAATTCGATTAAATAATTTTTTAATGAAGTCAAGGTGCCTGTATCTTTAAGATGATATTGGGGATTAAAAATATCATCCGTATTTCTTAGCTGAGCAAAACTTTGTTTGTAAGAAGATATTGAGCCAATGATATCTTTGATTGGAGTGATGACATTGTCCATGTAGAAAATAAAAACTATCAGGAGGCCGGAAGAAAGCATCCCGGCATCTACCCGTTGAATGCCGATACTGATGATGACTGTGTAGAGAATACCAATAATTATTCCATTAACCAGAGTTAGAACAATTGAATACCAATACAATTTCAATTCTGTTAATAAGGATTTCCAAACAGTGTTTTCGTAGTTTTTGAGGGTCGAACGAGACTGGGTATAGGCCTGGATTATTTTTAGTTGAGAGATTGTCTGCTCTACAAACGTATAAAGAGCACCGTTTTTATGCTCTAGATCATTACTGGCTGCGCTGATTTTTTTATTCATGTAGTACATACTAAAACTGAGAAACGGAAGAACTGCCAGAGAAATAGCCGCCATCATCAGGTTAATACTGGCTAATATAAAAATAGTGATTCCAAGATAGACGCTTGAAGAGATAATGGGAAGAATAGCATTCTCGATTATATCGGCGGGGGCCGTGATATCGTAATTAAGTTTATATATATAGGTACCGACGTTTTTTTTACGGAAATAACTATAGTCGAGTTTTGTCAGATTAGTGAAACAGGCAGTAGCAAAAGCCCTCGTTATCTTCTGGATAACTAGGTTATTCCAGAGAGAATAAAAGTAATTCGCGATATGATCTAAGGTGACGATGCTAAAATAAAATATAACAACAAACTAAACCTTACCCCTTTGTCAAGACCAATTTTTAACGACTGATAGATAGAA
>JBBTYO010000022.1:0-16402 GCA_038061735.1 Patescibacteria group bacterium | reverse complement strand
CCCATCACTTTAATAAGTTAATCAAAACCAATATCTTACTTTATAGAAAAGAAGGAAAAATGAATTATTACAAATTAAATAAAAAATTGTTAGCCGATCACGGCATCAATATAAATAAATTCATTAATAAATAAATATATGGATTACTCAAAAGTACCGGATATTAAAACAATAGAGAAAACTATTGGCGCGCTTAAAAATAATGGAATTGACGTCGTTCTTGTTGACACCAAAGAACAAGCTCTTACGGAAATATTAAAAGATATTCCCGATGGATCAAAAGTAATGAATGGTTCTTCAACGACTCTGATACAAATTGGGTTTTCTGATTTACTGAAATCCGGAAATCATAAATGGAAAAATTTACATGAAGATATTCTCAAAGAGCCAGACTATGCTAAGCAATCTGATTTGAGAAGAAAAGCCTTAACCGAAGCTGATTATTTTTTATCTAGTGTTAACGCAATTACGCAAGACGGCAAGTTGGTCGCCGTCGATGCTTCGGGCAGTCGAGTAGGTGCTCTGCCCTTTGCCGCTAAAAAAGTTCTGATCGTTGCCGGAGCTAACAAAATTGTTCCAAACATTGAAGGTGCTTTTGATAGAATAAAAAATTATGTAATTAATTTGGAAAATGAACGGGCAATGAAAGTCTATGGCATGAAAAGTGGTTTTGGCAAATGGGTAATCATAGAAAGAGAGTCAGTCCCAAACAGAATTAAATTAATTTTGGTCAAAGAAGCGCTTGGGTTTTAGAAAGAATTCTTTTTACATCATCAATGTTATTTACTTGCATTAATTCATTTCTCACTTCGGCGGCATGAGGAAAATCTTTGACGTACCAGGCTAAATGTTTTCGCATAATGCTTAGGTCGGCAGTTGGGAAAAATTCCTTAAACTTTTTACAGTGCTCAAGGAGGACTTTAAATCGTTCTTCGATTGTTGGAACTATTCCTTTAAATATCCATGGATTTCCTAAAGCTGCTCGACCAATCAGAACTCCGGCTAAACTATATTCTTTAATTCTTTTCAATGCCTGCTCCCTGCTTTTTATATCTCCATTTCCAAATATTTTTGTTTTTGTTGACTTAGCTAAATCGGCGGCAATTCCAATCTGACTCCAATCGGCAAGACCTGAATATTTTTGGGCAAAAGTCCTGGCATGAATACAAATGACATCGGGCTCTGCCTCCAGCAAATTACTTATCCATTCCTTGGTTTCATGTTTCCTATATCCTGTCCTTGTTTTTACCGAAACAGGAATACGATTTTGAACAGCCTTTTTAACTGATAAAATAATTTCCTTAGCTAACTTTGGTTGCAAGATCAAACCGGCTCCTCCTCCTCTATTAAAAACACTCTTATCCGGACAGCCCATATTAATATCAACTCCATCATAACCTTTCTCTAGCGCAACTAATGCTGCTTGATAAAAATATTCTGGTTCACAGCCAAAGAATTGAGCGACTGTAAATGTTTCTGTTTGATGATGAAGCAACATTCTTTGGATAGCTGGCCTTCCTAAAATCAAACCTTTTACTGAAACAAATTCTGTATAGATAATGTCCGGCTTTCCATAAATATCGGCAATATAACGAAAGGGGGCATCGGTTATTCCATCCATGGGAGCTAATCCTATTATTGGTTTAGTGTTTAATATAAGAAGTAAGTTAATTTAATCTAATTTTTTAACAAAATCTTTTTTTCTTGGTCTTGGGTCTAGTTCTCTTTTGAGCAAATTTTTATTAATATTTTTATATTCTCCCAATTTACCTATGGCGATGATGACAAATGGATGATGATTTTTATCTATATTAAATGATCTTGTTAATTTATCTTTATAAAACTTTCCCATCTGACGACTATAATACCCTAAATGTTGTGCTTGAAGAACCAACGACATTACGGCCGCTCCTAAATCATGGCGGTAATATGCTTTTTCTCCTTTAGATTCTTTAATCAAACAACCAATGATCAATATTGGTGCGGTTTTTGAAAATCTATTATATTTTGGCAAACAAGAAATAATTTTATTATAAGATTTGCTACCTCTTTCCGCCCAATAAAAATACCACGGCTGAAAATTCCACCCCGAAGGTGCAAAACGGGCTGCTTCAAATATTGAATTAATATCGTTCAATTTAATTTTCTCATTCGAAAAATATCTCGGACTAAAACGATCGGCAATTTCCGGAATAATAGAATAATCCGGCTGTGGCTTTCTAATTTTAATTATTTCTTCAGCAGTTATCATATTTAAAATGGTAGGGTTAGAGGCATCTCCCCACCGCCATCATCTTCTAAATACTTCTCCCAATCTACGGTGATATCAACTTTTCCATTCTGATTTAAATAAGAAATTTTTTTATTTACCACTCCATAATCAAAAAGTTCTTTTGTAAGCATTACATCGTCCATACAATATTTTTTTAACTCTTCCCACTTCCCCTCTTTATAAAAATCGATCGCTTCCAACCCATGACCAGTTTTCTTCTTATCCAAAGTAGCCCTAATTGTATCGTTCAAAGACAATCTCCTCCCCAAGATTCTTTTTATATCGTCTAAAATATCAAAAGTTTTAAAATGTTTAATATCTCCAGGATAATATGGTTGAAGAACCGGTAAATCAAAATTATTGATATTAAAACCAATTATATATGAGCAGTTTTCTAAAATTGGAAAAAGATTTCTAAGATCTTTCTCGGTAAAAATTTTTTGTGATTTATCTTTGTAGTCAAATAAGGCTAAAACAGTAATGCCAAGTTTTGCATGTTCGGAAAAATCCCGAAAAGTGTGTTTTGTTTCAAGATCAATCACAACTGGAAATTTTTTCATCTTTAATTAATTAACTTTTTTTTCAACTTTCCTTCTTTATAAATTTCCAGTTCCAATAAGCCTGTTTTTGTCAAAGTCACTTTTCTATGCTGAAGATTTGTCTGATTAAGTTGTTGTTGATATTTAAAATATAGGCCATCAAATATTTTCATAAATACTTCTTTTTCTTTTTTTGAAAGAGTTGGAACTTCTTTATAGAAAAATTCATCCAGTTTTCCCAGGCTCCACAAGCTTTCAATAAACTGTTCGTTTTTTAGATTAAAAGACATCAGGTCACCTTGAATTGGCTTAATTTTAAACTTCATCATCCGCACCTCCTCAAACATTTGATTAATGGTTGGTTTGCTGGAGATTACTTTTTGGATGTTCCCAAAAAGCGAGATAATGTCCTTGCTTGTTTTTTTCATATTAGAGTTTATAATTATCCTATGTTAAGACAAAAACTTCAAGATGATCAGATCGCCGCCCTTAAGGCAGGTGAGAAAACCAAATTAAGTGTTCTCCGCTTTATTTTAGCACAGATCAAGAATAAAGAGATTGATAAAAAATCAGAATTAAATGATGATGAGGTATTGATTGTTTTGAGAAAAGTAATCAAAGAATTGAAGGAGTCTGTTGAGGCTTTTGAAAAAGGGGGGAGAAAAGAACTGGCAGAAGATAATAAAAATCAGTTAGCGATTGCCTCCGCCTACTTACCAACCGAGATCGATGATGTCCAATTGAAGGATGAGATCGAGAAAGTCATAAAAGCAAATCAGGTTGTCTTTGACAACAATCAAAAAGCCATAATTGGTATTTGTATGAAGGAGCTAAAATCTAAAGCCGACCCTGGACGAATAATGAAGGTGCTACAAAGTATAATGAAATCATGAAACTAATTAAGAATGTAGTTTTTATTTTTCTGCTTATCTTCCTCTTCTCATCCCTACTCAAAAACCTTTTTAGTTATAAAAGTAAGCTTGATTTTTATCAACAGTTCAAACAAAACTTTGATAAAGAAAAGAAACGAAATATTGAACTGAAGACTGAAGTCGTCCGGAAAAAAAGCGTGGAAGAAATTGAAAAAACAATTCGAAATGACTTGAATTTGTTGAAAAATAACGAAATCGCTTTAATTATTCCTTCTCCACCTATCGTTTCTGTCACCGCCACCCCAACCCCCGCCCCCAACTGGAAGCAGTGGTGGGAGTTGTATTTTAAATGAGATTAATGTTACGGAGCCGGGAGTCGAACCGCGGTCTAGGAGATTATGAGCCTCCTGTGCAGCCGTACACTACCCCGTATTGTTGCTAAGCTCTTAAATTATACTAAATATTTAATTTTTAATCAGGCTAAATGATATAATAAAACCATGAACGATTTTCTTTTATCTATCATCATCCCCGTCTTTAACGAAGAGCAAAATGTTGAGCCTTTAATTAAACATGTCAAATCCGTTGCCGAAAAATATTCTTATGAAATCATTTTTGTCGATGATGGTTCAACGGACAAAACAACATCGATTATTAAAAAACAATCTGAAAAGAATAAAAATATAAAATTAATTTCTTTTTATCGAAATTTTGGACATCAAATGGCGCTCGTCGCCGGTTATGAAGTGGCCCATGGTGATTGTGTGATTACGATTGACGCCGATTTACAAGATCCTCCCGAAATTATTCCCCAAATGATTAAAAAATGGCAGGCAGGGGCAAAGATTGTCTATGCCAAAAGAAATGAAAGGCAAGGAGAAAATTTTTTTAAAAAATTTTCTGCTTCAGTCTTTTATCAACTGATTAATTTTTTGTCTGATACGATAATCCCCCAAGAAGTTGGTGATTTTCGCCTACTTGATAAGCAAGTAGTTAATTTTTTGAATAACCTTCATGAAAGACCAAGTTTTTTGCGAGGTATAGTCTCATGGGGTGGTTTTCCAACTGATTATGTATATTTCAAAAGAGATAAAAGATTTTCCGGTCAGACTCATTACGGTTTTTTTAAGATGTTAAATTTTGCCCTTGAGGGAATTACTTCTTTTTCCGTTAAACCGCTCCGCATGGCTACCTATTTTGGGTTTATGTCCGGAGTACTTGGTTTTTTGGGAATAATATATGAACTTATTAGAAAAGCAATTTCACCTCAATCATTTGTTATTGGTTGGGCTGGACTTTTTACTGCAATCATGTTTCTTGGGGGTATTCAACTGATCACTATTGGAATAATCGGCGAATATATTGGTAAGATATATCAAGAAGTACAGAAAAGACCAAAATATTTAATACAAGAGAAAATAAATATAATGTAGAGACGCAAAATTTTGCGTCTGTACCAATTTTTTATGAAAGGATTTGGAATTATTTTAATCGCCATAGGAATTGCACTTCTTCTTTTTGTTAGTTATAACTTTGTTAGTCAAAAAAACAAAATTTCCTCACCTATCCCCGAAGATAAAGGAGTCAAAGTAATCTTTGTAACACCCTCAAAGTAAAATTATTCTCCTAACTTAAATTCGAATAAATTTGGTTTTCCTGATCCTGTATC
This sequence comes from Patescibacteria group bacterium, assembly GCA_038061735.1. Taxonomy (GTDB): domain Bacteria; phylum Patescibacteriota; class Microgenomatia; order UBA1406; family GWC2-37-13; genus GWC2-37-13. The sequence continues at coordinate 11,050 of JBBTYO010000022.1, read as the reverse complement.
CTGTTTACCTCCCAAAAACAAAGTTTGAACTATCGTCAAAATTAAAAACGCGCTGACAAATAAGATAAATCCAATAAGCGCATACTTTAAAGTTCCCTGAGCTTTTTTTATAGCTTCGGCATTACCAAATGAAGTAAGGTATCTAAACGAACCAACTACAAACATAATAAAAAGGACGATAATAATAAAAAACGAAGACATAAAAAGAATGTTGCCAAAGACTATTTCTAGACATTTGAGGGTGGGAACACCGTCAACAACGCAATTGCCAGATGGACCTGTTTCCCAATCTTGAATCTGAGCAGAAACTGTAAAAAGAGGTAAAAATATATTTAGCACAGTTAAGAAATTAGTTTGTACCTGGCTGAATTAAACCTGGAAAAACAATCGGTTTTGATAAACCTAAACCAAGACCAAGAGCATTTTCTAAAACAATCACTATTGCCAAGACAGCAAATATGAGAACTAATCCAATAATGGCTGCCTGAATTTTTTCTCTGGCTTTATCAACGCTTTCTTTATTGCCACCAGAGGTAATCCAACCCAAAGCTCCCAATAATAAGAATATAAGAGCGACCAACCCAGAGATAATAAAGAAAAATCTCAGGACAAAAGTAAGGATGTCAGTAATATTAGGGATACGAAATCCAAGCGCAACTTTTCCATAGTTCGAGTCCGGTGCCTCGGCAAAAACTGTAAACAAATTCAACATATGTAAAAAAGTATAAAGAATTCATTTTCCCTTGTCAATACCTATTCATCATGGGAACGAAATTGTAAAGCTTCGGAAACATACGAAGCTTCAATTATTTCTTTTCCATTCAAGTCGGCAATAGTTTGGCTTATTTTAATTGTTTTAAAATAACTCCTTGCAGATAACGATAGTTTGGCGATCGCCTGCTTCAAAAGATTGATTGCTTCCGGTGACAATTGACAGAACTTTTTTATCTGAGCCGATGACATCTCTCCATTAGTAAAAATTTTTAGATCCTTAAATCTTTTTTTTTGAATTTCCCGGGCTTTGACTACTCTACTTCTCACTTTTTGGCTGGACTCACTCAAAATATTACTGGTTAATTTTTCCTCCGGTACTGAAGGAACATCAATATGTAAATCAATTCGGTCTAAAAGTGGACCTGATAATCTTTTTTGATATTTTAAAATTGTCCCTGGTAAACAGTGACAGGGTTTTTTCTCATGCCCTAAATATCCACATGGACAGGGATTTGATGCTGCTAGAAGTAAAAAGCGGGAAGGAAAAATCAAAGTTCCCGATGCTCGTGATATTGTAATAAACCCATCCTCCAAGGGTTGACGAAGACTTTCAAGAGTTGTTCTTGGAAATTCGGGAATTTCATCCAAAAATAAAACTCCTCGATGAGCTAAAGAGATTTCACCGGGAGTTGGATTTGATCCTCCTCCAACTAAACCAATTCGAGAGGTCGTATGATGAGGTGAGCGGAAAGGCCGACTGGCAATAAAGCTTTGATTATGAAGTAGTCCTGCCACCGAATAAATTTTTGTCACCTCGAGAATTTCTTCTTTTTGCATTGGTGGAAGAATTGAAGGAAAAGCCCGTGACAAAAGTGTCTTACCCGTTCCCGGCGGACCTTTAAGAATGATATTGTGAAATCCAGCGGCGGCAATCTCAAGCGCCCGCTTGGCTGTCTCCTGACCTTTAATATCTTCAAATAAATTGTCATATTTTTCTTCTTTGATAAGGCTGATAAAATCTTTATGTGGAAACTGGGGAATTAATTTCACTTCATTCAAGTGTAAAATTAAATCAACTAAACTATCAACAGGATAAACTTCAATTCCATCAACCAAAACAACTTCGGATATATTTTCTCTTGAAACAAAAATTTTTTTGATTTTTTTTGACTTGGCAAGTAGTGCAATTGATATTGCACCAGGAACCCGGCGGACATCCCCCTTTAGAGACAGTTCTCCTATAAATAAGCTGTCCTGTAAAACTTCTTTTTTTATCATTTTTCCAGCTGAGAGAATACCAACTGCCATTGGTAGATCAAATGCAGAACCTGCCTTAGGAATATCGGCTGGAGCTAGGTTAACAGTAATTCTGGTATCGGGAATTTTAAATGATGCATTATTAACTGCCGCCCTGACTCTTTCTTTGGCTTCGCCAACTGCTTTATCCGGAAGACCAACAATGGTAAAACCTGGAAATCCTTTTGAGGCAACGTCAACCTCAACTTCTATTAAAATCCCATCTAAACCAATGACTGTGCCGGAAAATATTTTAGCTAGCATATTTGAAAAATAACATTAATTTTGCCTTTTGTCTGCCGCTTATAACCTACAAAAATAATGTTTTAGATTATTAGGAAAGGATTTTTTTGACGATAGATACCTGTTTTATTATTTTCCGTTTGACATTAAAAATTACCCGTACTAAGATATGAATCTATGGCCGTTGCTCACCTTGATAAAAATAATTTTGAAACTGAAGTATTAAAAAATAAAGGGGTTGTTTTAGTCGATTTTTATGCAACTTGGTGTGGGCCATGCAAGATGACCGGGCCTATCATTGAACAACTAGCTGAAGAAGTAAAAACTGTAAAATTTGTTAAAGTTGACGTTGATCAAAATCAGGAATTATCTTCTCAATATCAGGTTTTTTCTATCCCAACTTTCTTACTTTTTAAAGATGGCCAAGTCGTCAGCCAATTTGTTGGCGCCCAAAGTAAAGAAGGATTTTTAGCTGAAATAAATAAAGCTACTACTTCTTAGTTCTTACCTTGTTTTTAGCACCCTAATAACATGCCCGTGCACAACTTTTAATCCAAGATGGGCTTGTGCAAGAATATATAGGGCAAAAGTTGCCAACCAACGAATAGACGATGTAATGGGTGCTTTTTGACCAACGATAATTTTTTCGTCACTTAACGGTAATTTAATATTTTTATAACTGGGAAATTGAGAATGAGACACAGCTTGTAATCCTAGTTTTTTTAAATCAGGAGGCAGTTCAATTGTTTCAGCCCTTGGACTGACAAACGGTCTAACTTCTTCTTCCGGACTGTGATCTATGGGTTCTTTTATTTCAAATTCAGCGGCAATAGGCTCTGCTTCTTTAGGGAGACCTGCCCCCAATAAATTATCAATCGGTGTATAATTTTTTGTTGTCATAATTTGATTATAATACACTTATGATAAATTGTTTTTTTGAAAATAATGATAAAGCTTTTCTCCGTCATATAACCGTCAATGCAATCATTGTGAAAACTAATCAAATTCTTCTTGGAAAAAGAGGTGCTTTTAATGGTAAACCTATTTTAGAATCAGGTAAATGGGGTTTACTAGGTGGATTTTTTGACAGAGATGAGAATTTAATTCAGGCGGTTAAAAGAGAAGTGATGGAAGAAAGCGGTTGGGAAATAAAAAATATTAAACTTTTTCGGATTAATGATAATCCTCAAAGACCAAAAGAAAATAGACAAAACGTTGATATAGTTTTTATTGCAAATACGATTAAACAAACAGGGAAATCAGATGAGGAAGTTACTCATCTCAAATGGTTTGATTTGAATAAATTACCAGTAAAAGAAGAAACTGCCTTTGATCACGGAGATAATTTGGAGTTATATAAAAAATATCTTAAAGAAAATTTCCCCCTCCCGATTTTGGGATAAAAATCAAACTTTCTTTAATAAATCTATTTTGTTGAAAACGAAGTTTGATAAAAACCTATATCCATAAAAAAAGGAGAAAGAATAAAATAAGTCAGAAAGGACGGTGTTACGGAAAAATGGTAAGCCCATGACATAACTTTGCATTAAGCCATTAATCGTTTTTGGATACATATTAAAACTTACCCAAACGCCAAAGTTGGTTATTAGGAAAAATAAAACTGAAGATGTTAGACTTGCTAATAATAATGATTGCCATTTATTATTTTTGATTAAACTTCCAATTAAGGCGATGATAATAAAACTAACATAGACATAAGGAATTGTGGAATGAAATCCTAAAAAAATATCGGAAATAAGCATAGCAACTAAAGGAATTAATAAGGCAATTTTATTTTTAAAATTGCTACCAAAAAAAAGAGCCAGCCCACCAATTGGAGCAAAATTCGGCGCATGAGGGATGAGTCGAGCAAAAATTGCCAATAGAATAATTGCTAAAATTGCTACCCAAGATTTAGAGGACGACTTCACTATTTTTCCCATATTTTCTCGCCATGTCAAAGAATAAATCTGAAAGACGATTTAGATATTTTACCACCATTAGTTCGGTTTTTGTAACAATATTTTTATTGAAATAATCAATATTTCTTCTTTCCGCTTTTCGGCAAAGAACTCGAACTATTTGAAACAACGAAGATATTTCATTACCACCTGGAATAATAAATTTATTTAATTTCGGAAGTTTTTTTTCAATTTCATCAATAATTTTTTCAAAAATTAAAACTTTATTTTCTAAATATAATAGATCCGTCTTTGCTCCGGATAAAAAACCCATTATTTGATAAAGGTCTTTTTGAATTTTAATAAGAAAATCGGCTTCTTTTTTATTTTTTAATTTGACAACCACAAGACCGATATAGGAAGTTAATTCGTCAATTGATCCATAGGTCTCAATCTGACAATCGGCTTTAGAAATTCTTTTCCCACCATAAAGCCCTGTTGTTCCAAAATCTCCAGTACGAGTGTAGATAATCATATCAGCATTCCGAGTATCCACATCCATAACATTTCTTACAGCCTTCCTCATGAACTAAGGTCGCTTCTCCACAACTAGAACAAATGTCAAAAGAGGTTGATTTCGGAACAGCCATCAGCGGTTGAATCAATGATGGTTGAGTAGTTGCGGTGACGAGCTTTGGTGCCTCTTCTTTCAATTCATGATTACTTAACCCATTTGATCGTTTTGTCTCTCCATTAAATCCGTAGTGCATTGATAATACTTTGGCGACTGCGTCCGGAAGACTTCTAATCCTATCTTTACCAAATCCCATGCTTCTTGCCCCACCAATTCCTGATAACTGATTAATAATTTCCTGGACTCTTTGCTCAACCGATAAATGAGATGAAAATCTCAAGGCAACTGAGATCATTCTGCCCAATCCCTCAGCCATTGCATAGATATCTGTCCCGGCCTTACCAACGGTAATAAACATTTCCAAAGGCTCAGGTGGATTGCCGCCGTTGGTATTTAAAGTAATAAAAGCAATCCCAACTGGTGTTTGAATTCTGTATGTTGAGCCATGAACAACCATTGGTCGTGGTTTGACCGTATAAGTTGGACAGTTTAATTGTTTCAATTCATCTTCTTTTACCTTATTTTGGTCTGGTTTGCGCTCTAAAACACCAGGTCGAGATCCGTCTCTCATATAGGCAATTCCTTTGCAGCCTAATTTATATGCCAGATTATAAAGTCTTTTAACGTCTTCAACTGTATGTGAATTTGGAGCATTAACTGTCTTTGATATTGAGGCGTCGACATATTTTTGAATTGCTCCTTGAACTTTTACATGATCTTCCGGTGTCAGCTCATTAGCAGAAACAAACCATTCAGGTTTTTTTAATTTTCCCTCTTTTATTTCTTTTTCATGTTTTTTGTACCAAGTATCATAAAGATCGTGTCGAATAATATGATCACCCAACCTATCGTGTCTGGCAAATTCAAATTCATAAACGGGCTCAATTCCGCTGGTTGTACCCGCCATCAAGGAAGTTGATCCTGTTGGAGCTTGCATAAGAAGTAAAGAATTTCTTATCCCGTTTTTCTTAATTGATTTTTTAACATCGTCATTTAATTGACTAACAAATTTTCCTTCAAGATATAACTTGCGGTCGTACTTAGCGAAATTGCCTTTTTCCTTCGCAAATTCAGATGAAGCCTTATAAGCTTCTTCCATAATAAACTTGTAAACCTTATCAATAAATTCAAGAGATTCATCTGATCCATATCTCAAATGTAGTTTTATTAAAGTATCACCCAATCCCATTGTTCCAAGCCCTATCCTTCTTTCTCCTTCAAGTTGAGTTTTTCGAATTCCTTCAAAAACATACGGATCCATATCTATCACATTGTCTTGAAAACGAACTGCAGTCCGTACAATATTTTTTAAAGCATTTAAGTCAAACTTACCTTTTTCATCAATATCTTTTCCTTTAACAAGCGCTGATAGATTTATTGATCCTAGATTACAAACACCCCATGCCGGCAAACCTTCTTCCCCGCATGGATTGACACAAATAATTTTATTCCAATAATAATTGTTATAAAGTTTATTATATCTCTCCATAAAAACAACTCCTGGTTCAGCTGATTTCCATGCAGCAGTCGCGACCAAATCCCAAAGTTTTCTGGCTTTAACAATTTTATGAACAATAATTTTTTTACCCATTTTCTTCCAAGTATCTAAATCGCCTGTCCATTTTTGGTCATATTCCGGATCTTTAATGTCAGGAAAGACTAACGGCCAATCAGCGTCGCGTTCAACCGCCTCCATAAAAGTATCAGAAATATTGAGGGAAAGATTAGCCCCATTAATCTTTGATAAATCTTGTTTAACGGTAATAAATTCTTCGATATCAGGATGCCAATCCCAAAGCATAAGCATTAAGGCTCCACGACGAGTACCTCCTTGTTGAATAATATCGCGAGTTGCAACTGAAAAAAGTGAAGCCCAATTTATTGGACCAGAAGAAAAACCGTTGACTTTTTTAACTCTTGCTCCTCGGGGACGAAGAGATGAGAGATTAATCCCAACCCCGCCTCCTCGGGCCATAATTTCAACCATGTTTCCTAATGTTTCAAGTATTCCTCCTCTTGAATCTTTTGGAGAAGGAATAACAAAACAGTTATAAAAAGAAACGTCATAGCCTGTTCCAGCCCCGGACAAAATTCTGCCTCCAGGAACATATTTAAAATCTTTTAATACCGAATAGAATTCTTTTTCCCATTTTTTTTGCTTTGGTTTTTTTTCTACTAACGAAACTGCTTTGGCCATTCGAGCCCACATCTCTTTTGGTTCCTTTTCAACTGACTTACCCTCTTTACTTTTCAATGAATAACGGTCCAAAAAAACCTTTTCCGAAATCCCTGTCAATTTCATATTATTTCACCGATTTAATCGGATTAATTTTTTTTAATTCTTCCTCAAAGTCATCTAGGTCGACAAACCTTCTAAAGACTGAGGAAAATCTAATATAAGCCACCTTATCGATTTTTTTTAATCTTTTAGCTGCTAAATTACCAATTACTTTACTTTCTATCTCAGTCGTATCTTTTTCTTTTAACTCCCTTTCTACTTCATTGATTATGATATTAATTTTTTCCGCCGTTACAATTGTTTTTTCACATGACTTAAAAAGACCACTCCTAAGTTTTTCACGATCAAATCTTTCTCTTGTCCCATCTCTTTTAATAACAATTATTGGCAACTCTTCCAATCTTTCATAAGTTGTAAATCGTTTATTGCATTTTGGGCACGATCTTCTTCTTCTTACAGTTGTGCCATCCTCAGAGGCCCTTGTTTCAATGACCTCCGTATCATGATGTTGGCAAAAAATACAAAACATATAGTGCGATATTAAATTTAAAACACTACCTGGCAGTTTTCAAGAGGTCAAAATATATCAAAACTATATCAATCTGCCAGCTGGCGGATTTTAGCTTCAGGAATTATTTCTTTTATTAAACAAGTAAACATTCTTTATATTTTGTGAACAATATATGATTTTTTAGCTATTATAATACCTATAAGCGTATGTTTCTTACCGATCTCTTTTTTCCTAAATTTTGTCTTGGTTGTGGATATATTGGAGTTTATGTTTGTTCTTCATGTTTAAAAAAATTAGAACCGATTAAACAAGACATTTGTTTCTATTGTAAAAAACCCTCTCTTTTCGGCCTAACACACCCTAATTGTTCAAAAACACACAACATTGATGGGCTACTTACCATATATCATTACAATCCATTATTAAAAAAAATTATTAAAAATATTAAATATCGGTTGGCCACGCAGGTCTGGCAAGAGTTTTATAAAATTGTTAAACCTCAGGTAATTGCGAAGTTAGGCTTCTATAAGAAGTTTTCCCAGGATTTTGTTATTCAACCAATTCCACTATCAAAAATAAAATATAATGAACGGGGCTTCAATCAAGCTAGTTTTATTAGTATATTTTTTCAAAAGTTTCTTCACTACCCAATTGTTAATTTATTAATCAGAAAAAAAGAGACATTAGTACAGGCACGAATAAAAAATAAAAGAGGACGATATTTGAATGTTCGAGGCGCATTTGCGATTAAACCTGATCGTAGGGGTTTGATTTATCAAACCCCAAACATAATCGTGATTGATGATGTTGTCACCTCCGGATCAACCGTTAAAGAAGCGGCCCGGATTTTAAAAAGAGCCGGGGTAAAAAAAGTTTATGTATTAGCCTTGGCAAAAGGATGATATAATATCCTTGTATGCCACAAAAAATCGAAATTTCATCCAAGACAATCATTTTTACAATCGGTTTTATTTTACTTTTGGGTGTTATTTGGTTGATAAAAGATTTAATTTTTTCTCTTTTTATTGCATTTATAATAGCTGGGGCTTTACGTCAACCAGTTGATTTTTTAGAAAAGAAAAAAATACATCGATCAATTGCTTCTTTTGTCATTTATTTTATTTTTGTTTCCATGATTTTTTATTTATTTGTCTTGATTATTCCTCCCTTAGTTGGAGAAATTATTGTTTTATTTAAAAATCTTCCTCTTATTGTCAACAAAGTTTCTCCAGTATTTTCAACTAACTCCAATTTAAATTTCCTTTCTAGCAATATCCCCAGTCTAGCAAATGAAACAATCAATTTGATTAAATCCGCTTTTTCCAACGTTATTTTTGTTACCTCAACTTTATTTTTTGGTTTTTACTTTATTTTGGAAAAAAATATTGTCTCCAGGTTATTAGGTAATTTTTTTGATGATGTAGAGCTTAACCGAATCAATTTAATTGCAGAGCGAGCCCAAAAGAGAATGAGTTCTTGGTTTTGGGGGGAAATTATTCTTATGATAGTTGTTGGAACAATGACATATATTGGACTTAATATTATTGGCATGAAATATGCCTTGGCTCTAGCAGTTTTAGCTGGATTACTTGAAGTTGTTCCCAATCTTGGCCCAATAACCTCATCTATTCCGGCTATATTAATCGGATTTTCCTATTCTCCTGTCTTAGGTTTTTATTGTGCTATTCTCTATCTTGTAGTCCAGCAACTAGAAAATAATCTTATTGTTCCTGTGGTTATGAAAAAGGCAACTGGATTACATCCTATTGTCACATTAGTTGTTATGGTGGTCGGAGGAAAATTAGCCGGAATTATGGGAGTATTACTAGCTATTCCTTTAACTATTTTTATTGAAACACTCCTAATTGAATCTCATGCGGGCAATCCACATTAAATATGCGGGAATTATTTATGTCATTGAAGAGTCCTGCTTTTTCTTAATTAAGTAAACTCCTAATACTCCCACCCCAATAAGTAAAATGGCAATAACTAAAACTATCCCAACAAACATAAGATTTTTTGAGGTTGATTGACTAGTTTTGGACCCTGACTGACCAGGAATATTTCCGGAGGCACCTTGCCCACCACCCTGGCTATTATTAAGTTGCTTATTATAAGCAACGATCGACTTTTTAATACTGTCATTGATTTTAGGATTGCTATATTGAGGGTAAAAAAGATTTGTCTTTTTACTCTTTATATTGGCAGAATTATCCGTTACAAACTTCGATGTTGTCACACTTGTCACCGTTCCGCCTGAAGAATATCGTAGTTTATAAGGCATAAAAGGAATATAGTCTGATGGAATCTTAAAATGTCCTTGACTATCAGCCACAGTTTCATAATAAGGTTTTGTCGAAGAACTAAGTAAAAGCTCAATTTTTGCTCCCGGCAGTACCTTTCCTTGAAAAGAAGCATCGCCCTCGATATAGGTAAGAATTGGATTTAATTTTAAAACCAATGGGGTTGAGTTAGTATCACTTGCAGATAAACCAAAGTCTGCTTTTATAGCTTCAACTTCACCAAACATTTCGCTTTTATTTTTATCAAAAGTTGACTGATCTATCACTACGGAAAAACGTCCAACTTTATCAGCTTTAACTGTTTTTATAAGCTTATAACGAACTTTTACTTCAGGATTATTTGAATCAGGAATGACGGAATAAGCGTTAATTGTGGATAGTGGATGACTGACCCGACCATCAATAAAAACACTGCTAATTCTGTCCGACTGATAACTATATTCCATCATTTTTATTGGAAAATAAGTTGGTTGTCCTCCAACCGAATCAACCGGAATATCCCTATGTTGAGGACCACCTTTTTCAACAATTTCGAGTCCTGTTAACAATGGATAAATCTCGGAATAGATTTTTGAATAGTTAGAATTAAGAGCTAATGAACCGGGAAAGTTATAGCCTGCAACCTGAGGAGTCAACTTATATGTACCGTCCGGGACAAAAAAACTAAAACCACCATCCTCTAAAGTTAAATAAGGATTGGTCAATACGCCGGTTGGGACATCATTAGGATCAAATTTATTAACAAAAGTAAAAGTTCCATTAGCCCTTTTTTTTGTAAGAGTTACTGAAGTACTAGGGATTGGTTCCAAACTCTGACTATCAAAAACCCTTCCGTCCGGATCCCAGGCAATGGAAAGACATTTTTTTGCCGCTCCTACCCAATCAAAAACAGGTTCTCCTTGCTGCTGTCCACCCAACCCAAGATTTGGATCAACAGTTGGTTGAGGATCAGCAATACTGAAACCAAACCATCTTCTTTCGTGGCCTACAGGATCATAATCTCCCCACTCTAAAGCTGAGACTAAATCACCTTCATTTGTTCGTAAAGATCCATTTCCATCGGTTCTTAAAGTATGTGTTAATGTTTGATCAATTGGAGTTGTTCCATCTTCTCTGAACAAGCCCTCAAACCTATAGTTAAGATCTCCTGGTATTGTATAAGTATAACGCGCATCAATTCCCAAGTTCCCTGAAGTATAATATTGTCCG
>JBBTYO010000021.1:12128-32470 GCA_038061735.1 Patescibacteria group bacterium | reverse complement strand
ACAATCTGCAAAAGTTATAAAGCATTTAGATTTAATTAGAAAAAAAGCCAATATTTTTTTGAAAGCGAAAGTAGTTTCAAAAAATAATTTTCCAGATGGGACGGGGCTTTCTTCATCTGCCTCTGGATTTGCAGCACTCACTTTAGCGACCACAAAAGCGTTAGGACTTGAGCTTAATGAAAAAGAACTATCAATGTTAGCGCGTCAGGGATCTGGTTCTGCCTGCCGATCCATTCCCGATGGTTTTGTTGAGTGGAAGAGCGAGGGAGAAAAATCCCTTTATCCTCCAGATTATTGGAAGATAGTTGATGTGGTGGCAATCGTTAGTCAGGAAAAAAAAGAAACTTCATCAACCGATGGGCAAAAATTTGCTTCAACAAGTCCATTCTTTAAGACTAGACTAAATAATATTAATGAAAAAATAAGTCGATTTAAAAAAGCTCTTGAAACAAAAGATTTTACTGAATTTGGACAAATCATTGAGAAAGAAGCACTTGAGCTTCATGCAATCATGTTAACTTCAACTCCCTCACTTATTTATTGGCAACCGGAAACAATTATATTAATGAAATTAGTTAAAAAATGGAGAGATGAAGGATTGGATGTTTATTTTACCGTCAACACTGGGCAGGACATTCATTTGATTGTTGAAGAAAAAAATATTGGACAATTAACTAAAAAACTTAAAGAAATAAAAGAGGTCAAAAATATTATTGTTAATAGGCCATCTGTTGGAGCAAGACTAACTGAAAAACATTTATTTTAGATATGAATAATACAGATTATCTTCCAAAACATGTGGCGATTATTCCAGATGGTAATCGCCGCTGGGCAAAAGAAAAAGGTAAACCTACTGCAGAGGGGCATCGATATGCGGCACAAACAACTTTACCTAATTTAATTAACGAACTAATTCGGTTGGATATAAAATATTTTACTTTTTGGGCTTTATCAACAGAAAATCTAGTCGGTAGAAGTAAAGAAGAGCTTAGCCATTTATTTAATTTAATAAGAATATCTTTGAAAAGTAAATATAAAGAGTTCAAAGAAAAAAAAATAAGACTTAAAATAATTGGTAATTTAATCAAGTTACCTGAAGATCTTCAAAAAGAAGCTTATAAAATTACAAAAGAAACAATGAATAATAAAAAAATAACGATAGTTTTAGGATTAAATTATGGAGGAAGAGACGAGATAATAAGAGCAATAAAAAGAGGTAAGAATTTGACTAAAGAAAACCTGGGAAATTACTTGGATACAGCAGGAATTCCTGATCCGGATTTAATAATTAGGACAGGTGGAGAAAAAAGATTATCAGGATTTATGCTATGGCAGAGCGAGTATAGCGAACTATATTTTTCTGATTTACTTTTTCCAGATTTTACTGCAAAGGAACTTGAAAAAGCTATTATAAATTATTCGGAACGTCAAAGACGATTTGGCAAATGAAATTACTAAGCGAGTTTAAAGAGAAATTTGACCGAGAAATAAATATCTATTTTGACGAAAAAATAAAATCAACAAAAAAATTAGATAAAAAAGCTACTGATTTATATGAGATTATTAAGGAGTTTGTAAAAAATGGAGGAAAACGATTACGACCGGCAATTTTTTACTATTCTTTTTCAAGTTATTTTCCTCAAAATTCAGCAAAAATTTTAAAACTATCCTTTGTCTTTGAACTATTCCATAGTTTTGCTTTGATTCATGATGATATTATTGATAATTCTGATTTACGAAGAGGAAAACCAACTATTCATAAAAAATACGATCTATCTACAGCAATTTTGGCCGGTGATTTAGCTCTCATGTTAGCTGATGAAATATTTAGTCAAGGAATAAATGAGCCAAAAATTATTGATCTATATAATGAATTCAAACAAGAACTTTTAGTCGGTGAATATTTGGATACAATCAAAATTAATGATGTTGATAAAATCATGGAACTTAAAACTGCGCGTTATACTTTTGTTAAACCAGCGATGATTGCCCTACATTTGGCAAAAGCTAATCAAAAAGAAATTGATAATTGGGAAAAGATTTTGCGAGAAACAGGAATTTTATTTCAGATGAAAGATGACCTTGACGGAACTTTTGCTGATGAAAAAAGTTTAGGAAAGCCAATTGATTCTGATCTTAAAGAAGGGAAGAGCACGTTGGTTGTTGAGAAATTTTTAAAGAAATCAAATAATGAAGAAAAAAAACATTTTTATGATTTTTTTGGTAAACAAAATTATAAAAGTGAAAATTTAATTTGGTATAAAAAAACATTAATTAAATATAAGATTGATGATGAAATAAAAAATAAAATAGCGAATGAGTCAATTGAAATAGAAAATAAACTAAAACTTTATTTTAAAAATAAAATATTAACTAAGTTAATGAAAGAAATTCTAAACTATTTCCAGTCAACTACATAATATTTTTTCCCCTTTAAATTTTTTGGCATATATTCCTGAATAATTTTCCGGCCGGTTTCGCGTTCAACTTTCCAAGGATAACGGACATGTCCTTGACCAAATCCTAAAGATCTCATTAGTTTGTTAGATGCATTGCGCAAGTGAAGAGGAATTGGGTCAAGGTTTTTTTCGTCGATATCGCCCATGGCCGCCATAATTCCGTTTGTGGAGGCAATTGATTTTTTTGCAGTGGCAAGATATGTGGCTGTTTGTGCCAAAATCAATCCGGCCTCTGGCCAGCCGATCATATGGCAGGCCTGCATAGCCGTTGTTGCCAACACCAAAGCGGTTGGTTGTGCGTTACCAATGTCTTCGGAAGCAAAAATCACTAAACGTCGGGCAATAAAAATAGGATCTTCACCTGCTTTGATCATCCGGGCCAGATAATGAAGAGTTGCGTCAGGATTTGATCCTCTCATCGATTTTATAAACGCCGAAATTGTATCGTAATGCCAGTCGCCTTTTTTATCGTAAAAAATAGCCTTTCTTTGGACGGCCTCTTCGGCTACTTTTAAAGTTATTTTTTTGGAAAGTGACGCAGCTAATTCAACAGCGTTGATTGCCGTTCTTCCGTCACCGTTACTGTTTTTGATAATATGTTCAATCGCAGGCTTTTCAAATTTATGTTTTGGAAAAAACTTTATTGCTTTACTAACAATTATTTTAATTTCTTCTTCCGTTAAAGAGTAAAGAACATAGATTTGACTTCGGGAAACGAGGGGAGCAATCACTTCAAATCCGGGGTTTTCCGTTGTTGCCCCGATTAAAGTGATAGTCCCATCTTCAACATAGGGCAGGAAAGCATCTTGTTGAGCTTTGTTAAATCTATGGATTTCATCAACAAAAAGAACGGTGGTTTTTTGAAAAAGTCCATAATTTTTTTTGGCTTCGGCGATGATTTTTCGTACTTCAGCAACCCCGCCTCCGGCAACGGCTGAAAAAGGAACAAAATTGGCTTCAATATATTTAGCAATGATCCTGGCAAGGGTAGTCTTTCCCGTCCCAGGAGGTCCCCAGAATACCATCGAGATGACTTTTTTATTCTCAATCATCCGGCGGATCGGCTTACCTTTTCCAACAAGATGTTCTTGTCCCACAAATTCATCAAGCGATTGTGGGCGAAGTTGTTCAGCTAGGGGAATGTCCATAATTTATTTTTTGAACTCTCGTTCACCATCAATAATAGGAGAATCGTTTTTGAAAAGCAAGGGATAAATATTCGGTAGGATTAGGCAATATTCGGCAAGATTAGGCAAGATCTGGCAATATATGGTAAAATAATTGAATGAAAGTTCCTCCAGATTATAAAATTTCTTCTGATATATTAAGTTTGATCAGTAAGGTTAACACTAACTTGATGTATTTATCTTCGCTTACAATTCCAAAAGAGCTTAAACAAAAAATCCAAAGAATCAGTTTGCTAAAAAGCTCATTGTTTTCCGCTCGAATAGAGGGAAATCCTCTTACACTCGAAGTCATCAATAAAAGTGGAAATGACCAGGAAAAAAATATTGAGGTTTTTAATATTTTAAAAGCAAATAAATTTCTAGAAAAAACGACAAAAAATAATTTTCAAATTACTAAAAAATTTATTTTTGATCTTCATTCACTTGTTATGACAGGTGAGATAGAAAAAACAAAAAGATTTCGTACTGAAATGGGAGCAATTTTTAATCAGGCTGGTGTCGCCGTTTATTTATCTCCATTGCCGACCCAGGTTAACGGTCTAATCGATCAATTAATTAAATACATAAATTCAAATCTTGAAAAATTTCCTCTAATTTGTGCAATTATTTCACATCTAGTTTTTGAGAAAATTCATCCGTTTGTAGATGGTAATGGGCGAGTAGGACGACTACTGATTTTTTCAATCCTGAAAGCAAAAGGGTATGGAAAAGAATATTTAGTTTCGTTTGAAAAATATCTTGATGAAAATAAAAGTGACTATTATTTTTTTTTGGATCAGGGATACAATAAAACGGAAGATTACTTAGTATTTATGTTAAATTCGTTTCTACGAGAGTCGGGAGAATTAAAAAAACAAATAGAATCTGCCAAAAACGGAAAAGTAAATTTATTACCACCGCGTCAGGAAGAAATTTATTTAATCATCAAAGAACATACGGTTGTTTCTTTTGACAATATCAGACGGAGATTTCTAAAAGTTCCCGAGAGGACATTGAGATATGACCTAAAAAAACTTGTTGATAAGGAGTTAGTTGTTAAAATCGGAGAAACAAGAGGAAGTTATTATAAGATTTTATGAATGTTTCAATATATCGATATATTGAAACAAATATAAATTAGTTTATTTGTCATCCCCGTGAAGACGGTGATCCAGTATATAATTACATTTTTAAAGAAGAATATTTAGCTTGGATTCCCGCCTACGCGGGAATAACAAGTCTTTAAGCATTTTATAACGTTGTAACGCCGAGTGCTTGAATTTTTTCGGTAACAGTTTTAAATCAAGCAACGTCCCCTAAAAAAGTTTAGTTCGGTAACATTAATTGCCATGCAACTCGTGTTCGTCACCCAATCTATGGAGGTTTGTTGTTGATGATTACAGGATCATTAGTGGTATCTGGGAGCTACACATTTATAATTGGTTTTTTAAGTATGTTTTTTGCCGCCAAAATATTTGCTAAAAGAGAAGAGAAAATACTAATAAAACATTTTGGCAAAAAATATATTGAATATAAAAAGACTACAAAAAAATTTATTCCGTTTGTTTATTAATCTTTAATAAAGAAATAAAATACTTCGATGTATCGATACATCGAAGTTATTTTTTTGAGGAGGGTTTCAAGAATTTTACAACTCCATTATTTGCATCGACTTCGACATAATTTCCGTCTCTTAGTACATGAGTGGCGAATCGAGTTCCAGTGATACATGGAATTTTAAGTTCTCTGGCAAGAATGGCTGCATGGCAAAGAACTCCTCCTTCATTTGTGACTATGGCTGCAGCTTTTTTCATAGCTGGTAAAAAGTCGGGAATAGTCATCGAAGAAACAAGAATTTCTCCATTTTTTAATTCATTGATTTGTTTATGACCCATTACTCTTCGTACAAAACCACGAACAACACCCATTTGAGCAACCCTTCCTAGCAAAACTGCTGAGTCAAATTTTTTAATCTTAAATTTTATATTAAATAACTTTTCAATGTCGTCTCGATTATTACCAACTAGCAACTGATTATTTCCAAAAAAATAACCTTCATCTCTTTTTATTAATTCTTTTCTTGTTGGTAGATTCCCTGATAAAATTTCTCCTGTGGTTAAAACTGAAGAAAGATCACCTAGTTTAGGATAAATTTTTCTTAAGGATTTTCGAATAACAGTATCTGACCCATTACACAAAGTATCAGTAAGCATTCTGACTTTTTCCAAGTTGTTTAAATTCAAATCTTTGATTTTTAATTCATCCATTTGGAAAAACCACCACATCGCTTCAAACCAAGGATAGCCATCTTCCAGTTCTTTTAAAAACCTCTTTAATCCTGATAGGGGGATCGCTTTTTCCTTTTCATAAATTGGCCTGATAAATTTTAGCTTTCCCAAAACTGTTAACTCAATTTTTTTTAAGAAATCTTTGTCGTGATGAGCAAATTTTGAGAGTAAATCGCAAACCCAGTCAACTCCTTGAAGGTCGTAGTTAAAACGGACTGTATCCTCAAATCTCTCTGTGATAATGTAAGGGAGGAAAGGTTGATTCAAATCTGTCCAACCTTTTGCATTTGAACTTTCTCCCCTAACCCAAGCTTCAACGGAAGGCAAACAAAAATCCCTGGCAAATAGCTTTTCGTAAATACAAAGTTTTTTCATTTGTTGTCACTATATTATAACATTATAATGCAGTACTCTATTTAGCGATAAATTATTCGGCAGGATTAGGCAATATTCGGCAAGATTAGGCAATTCTATTGTATTGTTTGCGATATTTGGTATCATCTAGATGATGAAAATAACAGGGTTTAACAAGGCCATCTTTTTAAACTATTCAGGATTGGAACTTCAAAGTCAGTATTGGTATCGTATTGATAAAGTAATAAAAAATAAAGTATTAATCTCTGCAAACGATCCAAAACTCCTGATCGAACTAAAAGATGCCGATGCACTTTTTCTTAAACCAGTCGGCGATAAAATAAATAAAGAATTTATCAATAAAGCCCCAAAACTTAAATACATCGGAATGATGGGAACAGGGGTCGGCGGAATTGATACTATCTATTGCAAAACTAAAAACATTGTTGTCACCAATATTAAGGATTATGCAACGGAGGGAGTGGCGGAAATTACTTTTGGTTGGATCTTTGATCAGATAAGAGAGACAGAACGCGCCAGTCAAAAAGTTAAGGAAGGCGATTATACTGGATCGACATTTACCGGTTCGGAAATTAAAGGAAAAAAATTTGGCGTTATTGGTCTTGGACACATTGGTTGTCGAATAGCGGAAATTGCTAAAGCTTTCGGGGCTGATGTCAGATACTGGTCAAGAAATAGAAAAACAGAGGAAGAAGCGCGTTTAGGAATAGAATATTTAAGTATAAAAAAGCTTTTATCGACTTCTGATTTTATTACTCTCAATCTTTCACTTGTTCCCGAAACGAACAACTTTTTAGACAGAGAACGAGTTAATCTTATCAAAAAAGGAGTAATCTTGATCAATACAAGTCCGATGGAATTAATAAATTTTGAAGCACTAGTAAAAAAACTCGCCAAGAAAGACATGACGTTTATATTTGATCACTCTGACGAAGTGGATGAAAAAAGACTAAGAATCCTAAAAAAATATCCAAACTGCATAATTCAGCTTCCGATAGGTTTTAGCACAAAAGAAGCTACCGTTACGAAACAAGGTATTTTTATTAATAATATTGAAAGTTATCTTAATGGATCGCCAAATAATGTAGTAAATTTTGATTTTCGTATTATTAAAACTCCTCTTACAGGACCAGGCTATGAGCCAGCTACGAGTTCGGAGCGTGAACAATGGCTTCAGACCCGTTTGCGACCGTATAAAAAAAAGGATCACAAGTTAATCTTAGAGCAGGATATACGGATCTATCCAACTTCCAATTCCGTTTCTCCCACAACCATTGATAATTGGTATACTCGGAACCCTGAGTTTGGAATGATTTATGAAATTGGAAATAAAACTGTTGGAACTTGTGTGATCGTTCCTTTAAATCGTCAAAGCTGGAAAGATCTTGTAAACGGAAAAATATTTGAATCAGACCTAAATCAAAAATCTATTTTTAATAATAAAAAAGACAGTGAGATTGCCTTGCATTTTTATCATATGGAAAAACTTTTTTTAACTGAAAAGTTTTATTCCAGAATTTTATTAGATTTAAACAATATTATTTTTAATTTAAGAAAAACTAATCCTGGACTTAAGATCATTGGCTCTTCATCGTTATGTACCACCAGTCTTGCGCTTGATTTATTTCAGGACAGATTTAATTATCAAGAAAAAGGATATGTTTCCACAGAACATATTATATCTAAAGGAAGAACTATTTTTATTTTTGATGAAAAAGTTGGCGGCAAGAAAAAGCTTGAAGAAAAACTAAAAAAAGGCTACTCATATCATCACCGATGTAAGATGCTTATTCTTTATCCTGAAGACTTTAGTTTGATATGGTTGTATCTAAAAGATTAACTTTACTTAAAATAAACCCATCGGGTGATCTTATAACTTAACAATTAAATTATTAAAAAAGCTTTTTTTCCCAAATTGCTTGATAAGAACTATGAAAAGGAAGATAAGGTGTGATTCTTTTAAAATCTAGCTTTTCGTAGAAACCTTCTACATCTTTAGCTGCGGTAAATCTAAAATATTTTTTATTCATTTTTTTGGCATTTTCTAATTGTTTTTTTATTAATAACTTTCCAAAGCCTTTTTTTTGCAAAGATTTAGCAATGGCCAAACTTCTTAATTCATAAACAACACCTCTAGGATTATGCAGTTTTTCATCAGGAATATTTAAGTCTCCTATGGAGATAATATTATTTGTTAAAAGCGCTGTTGTAAAACCAACGATATGATGATTAAATTCAACGATAAAAAAGCCTTTTTTGAAAAGTTTACATCTTAATTTAAAAGTATTTTTATTAGCTTGTCTTTTTGGAGGAAAAGCGCTTTTTTCTACTTTGACAACTTCAACAATATCACTTTCTTTATAATTTCTGATGACTAATTGTTTAGATAGCATAAATGATATCTCAATTAAAGTAAACCCATCTTCTGTTTGACCTCACGAACGGTTTCGCGGGCGATCTTGTGGGCTCGAGAGGCGCCGTCGCGGATTACTTCATCAACGTATTTTTGATCAGCGGCTATTTTTAGTCGTCTTTCTTGGAATGGCTTAAGTTCGGCGTAGATTGCTTCGGCGATCCGATCTTTTAATGTTACGAATTGAAGTGATTTGTCTTCATAGGATTTTCTAAATCCCTCGACTTCGTTCGGGATAAATAAATTAGCAAATGTGAAAAGTGATTTTAGACCTGGTGACATTTCGCCTCCTGCGACTGACGCGGTTGGAACAGATCTAATTTTTTTCCTAATTTCTTCAAGTGAATCAGTAAGGTTGATAAAACTATTGGCAACCGTTTTACTCATCTTTCCTTCTCCAGTTAACGATGGAATATATTCGCCCTTGGTAGCAAAACGAACTGGTTCTGGGAAATCAGTTCCATAAATTTGGTTCATCTTCCTGGCAATTTCTCGGGTCACTTCCAGGTGTGGTTCTTGATCTATGCCAACTGGCACCAACCCTGCTTTATAGACCAAAATATCAGCCGCCATCAAAACAGGATAATTCAAAAGGGCCATTGTATTGGCATTAGGGTGCTGTTTGACTTTTTCCTTATAAGTTGGCAGGTGTTGCATCCGAGCAATTGTGACAACAGATAAAAAATAAAAAGCCAGTTCGATATGTTCCGGAACGTCAGATTGATAAATAATTATGCTTTTTTTTGGATCAAGACCGGCCGCCAGATAATCAATGATAATTTCCCGTTTGTTTTTGGCTAATGTAGCTTTATCAAAAGGCGTTGTGATTGAATGGACATCAACAACACAGTAAACGGTTTCATATTTTCCGGTTTTTTCTAATTCAAGAAAACCCTTAACTGCTCCAAGATAATTTCCAAGATGTAATCTTCCAGTGGCCCGAATTCCTGAAAAGACTCTTTTAACTCCTGCAGATGTTTCAGTCGATTGAATTTTTATTTCGGCAACATCTATTTTTTCGCTTCTTGGCAACTTTAATAAGTCTGTTGTTTTATATTGAATACTAACTGTAAAACTTCCAGAGCCGGCCTGTACATATTTTTTTTCAAATATCTTTTCATCAATAAAAGTTTTTTTTACTTGGGGAATATAGACTCTAGCGGCTCCGGGCGGGAGCCCTGTTAATTTTGTAAATTCTTCATCGCTCGCCATTTCAAGCGTTTCAGTTTGGGCAAGCTTTTTTAATTTTTTTAAATTAATCTTGCAATCGTCTCTACGGATAATAGCAATATAACCATCATCAACCTTATAAACGAGAGTTGAGGCACCGTCAGCAAAAGTTAAATTGCAATATTTAAGTACATCTTCAACCTCCTTCAGATAAGGGTGCTCGGCGATTTTATAATTAATACCTAGTTTTTTTAATTCTTCAATATAGTGAAGAACATTTTGGTCTCTCATATTTTTAATTATAACTAATAATGATTTTAATTGGGACGATTCCCTTTTGAAATATTAAAAAGACTAATTAAAATAAAAATTCCTCCAATAAACTGATAAAAACCTAGAGTTTCTTTTAAAATAACAAACGATAAAAGGACACCGGTAATCGGAATTAAACTAGTTAATACTCCAGCTGTTGATATAGGAATAACAGTTAACCCTTTAAACCATAGAAGAAATGAAATTACTGAAACAAAAACGCCGTAATAAAGAATTAATAGAAAACCAGCAGGTGTTAATAATGAAAAATTAAATTGAAATCCGTCATAAACCAATAATGGTAATAAGAGTAAAGTGCTAAAAAAAGTGCTGACAGAAGAAATCATTATTGGAGTAACTTTTTTAGAAAGGAATTTTGATAGGACGCTAAATAATGCTCCCATAATGACACTTAAGAAAACTAAAAAATTACCAAAAATCTTTGAAAATAATCCAGTTATTGAAACTCCACCGTTAAAATTTATCAGAAGTATTCCTATCACTGAAAAAATAATCCCTTTAATTTGATTAGTCCTTATTTTTTCCTTTAGTAAAATAAAAGAAATGACTCCAAATACCGCTGGTAATGTGCTGGAGATAATACCTGCTTCTGTTGCACTAGTATATTTTAACCCATAAAAAAATAAGATACGGTATAGAAAAGTACCAAAAAAAGCAATCAAGAATAAAACAAAATAATCTTTTTTAGTAAGTATTAATAAGTCAATTTTTTTAATTTTTAGAATAAATATATAAATAAAACTGGCAATAATGACACTGAATCCATTAGACAGAAATATCGGTAAAGAATTAGTCAATAGTTTTCCTACAACAGTAGTGCTTCCTACTATTATTAATGAAGCAACTAGCTGTAAATATGGTAATAAAAGGTGTTTATTTTTCATAATAGTGTCAAATGACCTAGATTCCCGCCGGAGCCTGCCCTCGTTCAGGGGGCGGGAATGACAAGTTGATAAAGAAACTGTTTAATATTCTTTTCAATATCTTTCTCTTTTGATTCGTTAATAACGTTTATAATTGTACTACCAATGACGGCGATATCGGCATAGGGACTGAGTTTTTCAAAATGTTCCCGTTTGGAAATTCCAAAGCCGACGGCAATTGGAATTTTAAAGAATTTGCGAACATTTTTTAGTTTTCCAATTAATCTCGGATCAAGTTTTTCTTTGGCGCCGGTAATTCCTTGACGAGCAGTAAAGTAAACAAATCCGCGAGAAACCTTAGCATTTTTTATCAATCTCTCATTGATTGAAGCGGGAGAAACCACCTGGATATTGTTTAAATTATATTTTTTACAATATTCATAAAAATGTTCATGACTCTCCTCATCTACCGGCATGTCCGGGACTATTAGCCCATAAGCTCCGCTGGTTTTGGCGTCACGAATGAATTTTTCAGTTCCATATTTAAAAACATTATTGTAATAAGCCATAAAGAGTAACGGAATTTTCACTTCCTTTGTCAATTTTCTCATGAAAATAAAAGCGTCTTTGACTTTTGTGCCGTTTGCCAATGATTGTTCACAAGCCTTCATGATTGTTGGGCCGTCAGCTAACGGATCGGAAAATGGAATTTGCAATTCAATAAAATCGGCGCCATTATCAGCCATAGTTTTGACGATTTTTTCTGTTTCTTCAAGTGATGGGTAGCCAATGACGACATGGGTCATTAATTTCATAAGACTGGATTCCCGCCTACGCGGGAATGACAGGAGGGCGAATATAATCCTCCAGGAACTTATAAAATTTTTCGTCTTTAAAAGCTTTAGCCAAAATAAATATGTCTTTGTCACCGCGGCCAGAAAGATTGATGACAATAATTTTTTCATTACTTAATTTGGGAGCAATCTTCATAGCATAAGCTACGGCGTGGGCTGATTCAAGGGCGGGGATGATTCCTTCTAATCGGGCTAATGTTTTTACTGCGCTTAAAGTTTCTTCATCGGAAACACTGACAAATTCAACTCTTTTTTTATCATGTAAATAACTTAGTTCAGGACCGATACCGGGATAATCCAGACCGGCGGAAATGCTGTGGGTTTTTTGAATTTGTCCGTCGCTGTTTTGAAGGAAATATGATTTATATCCCTCAACGACACCAACCGATCCACCGGAAAAACGAATTGCATGATCGCCAGGTTTTTTACTTTTCCCTCCGGCTTCAACCCCTATTAATCGAACAGATTTTTCCTTAATAAAATTATAAAAAGCACCCATGGCATTGCTGCCACCGCCAACACAGGCAACGATATAATCTGGCAATCTTTCTTCAAATTTTTTTGTTTGCCTTTTTATTTCCTGACCGACGATTGACTGAAAGTCACGGTTCATGGTCGGATAAGGATGAGGTCCAAGGACAGAACCTATAACATAATGGGTATCATTGACATTTTCAATCAGATCTTTCAAAGCGGCATTGACGGCGTCTTTCAAAGTTTGACTTCCGGATAAAACCGGAACGACTTTGGCTCCAAGTTGTTCCATTAAAAAAACATTCGGTCTTTGACGGGCAATATCAACTGCGCCCATATAGATCGTACACGAAAAGCCAAACTTAGCTGCAACCGTTGCTGTGGCTAATCCATGTTGTCCGGCCCCGGTTTCGGCAATTAATCTGGTTTTTCTCATTCGTTTAGCGACTAGTGCTTGACCTATGCAATGAGTGATTTTATGAGCTCCCGTATGATTAGAGCCTTCGTTTTTTAGATAAATTTTTGCCCCACTTAATTTTTTGGTTAAATTTCCAGCAAAGACCAATGGCGTAGGACGTCCAGCAAAATTTTTCAAAAGATAGCGAAATTCTTTACGAAAAATTTTATCATTTTTTGCCGATTCATAAGTTTTTTCCAACTCTTCAAGAGTCGGAATTAACATTTCCGGCACGTATCGACCTCCATATTTTCCAAAGTGCGATTTCATATATCTGCTCCTTTCACTATCGTAATAAATTTTTTAATTTTTTTATTATCTTGTATACCATTTGTTTCTATTCCCCCTGCAACATCGACAGCAAATGGATGGACTTTTTTTATTACTTCTTCAACGTTATTTTGATTAAGGCCGCCTGCAAAAAATATCTCTGATGATTTTGCTAAAGCTTCAGACTCATTTAAATTTGGCAATTTACCAATTCCCTGTGTTTGTCTATCAACTAATAAATAACTTGTATTATCTTTTGTATTTTTTATAATTTTTTTTCTGTGCAGTTGAACATAATCTAAGTCAAGCATCTTAACAATTTTGCTAATGTAATCTGTTTGGGCATTTTCAAAGACTCCGACGATATTGATTTTTTCTTTTAATTGACTGATTATTTTTTTGGCCATTTGCGGTTTGATATACCGTTTTGAAGATGGGACAAAATTAAAACCAAGAAAATCGGCTCCGGCGGCAACTGCCGTTTGGGCTGACTTTAGAGTTCTTATTCCGCAAATTTTTACTTTTACCTGTGGAGCTTTTAATTTTTTTATAAAATTTTTAATGTCTTTCGTCTTCATTAAACTTGTACCAACCAATATTCCGCTGGCACCGGCATCTTTATACATTTTCACTTCATCTGAAGATTTGATTCCGGAAAAACCCAACTTGATAAACCGGTCGGGAATTTTTTGTATTAATTTACAAGCTCTATCAACGTCAACAATAAAAGTATCCAAATTTCGGGCATTAACGGCAATAATATTAGTTGAAGTTGATAAAGCTTTTTTTAAATCCTGTTCATCGTTGATTTCAACAATCGGTTCCAGTCCGATTTCTTGGCAAAGAGAAACAAATTTAATGAGTGTTTGTTTATTGATAATTTTTGCTATCAGCAACAAAGCGTTGGCACCCGCAATTTTTGCTTCATAAATTTGGTAAGGATCAATGACAAAATCCTTTTGCAAAATTGGTAAGTCAACCTTATCTTTTATTTTGGAAATAAATTTCAGATTGCCTTTAAAAAAATATTTTTCGGTGATGATCGAAATGGCGTCGGCCCCGGCTTTTTGATAATTGATCGCTCTTTTGGAAATGTCTTTTTCAGATCCAAAATATGGGACGGTCGGTGAGGCCAGTTTAATTTCGGCAATAATGGATATTTTGTTTTTAGTAAAGCTAAGAAATCTATTCCTCTTCATCAGGGTTAGATCAGCCTGTTTTTTTTCGATGATTTGTTTCAAGATTTTATGCATATTTTTGTGTTTCTCTGATTAAATTTTGTAATACCGTTTTTGCTTGACCACTGTCGATTGATTCCTCCGCCAACCTTATTCCCTCTTTGATGTCAGTTACTAATCCGGCAACATATAAAGCAAAAGCACTGTTAAAAACCACTAAATTTCTTTTCGGATCTTTATTGCCGTTTAGGATATCTTTAATAATCCGGGCGTTATCGATGATTGTGCCGCCTGAAATTTCTTTTTTATCAAATTTTTTAAATCCAAAATCTTGAGGATCAACAATATATTTTTTTGTTTGATTTTTATTAATTTCAAAAACGTGTGTGTTTGAATAGGTACTAATTTCATCCATACCATCTTTGCTGGTGACAATCAAAAGATGTTCATAAGATAATTTTTTTCCAACTTTCGCTAGTTTTTTAGCAATTTCTAAATTTGGGACTCCGATCAACTGCCTTTTTACTGAAGCCGGATTAGCAAAAGGTCCAAGAATATTAAAAATTGTTCTTATTTTTAATTCTTTTCTGATCATTGCGATATTTTTCATCGCTGGATGGAATAGCGGCGCAAATAAAAAAACCATACCAACTTTGTAAAAAATTAATTCAGCTTGCTGAGGAGTTGATAAAATATTTACTCCTAAGCCTTCCAGGACATCGGCGCTGCCGCTTCGGCTGCTAACAGCCCGACCACCATGCTTGGCAACTTTCACGCCTGCACCGGCAGTTACAAATGCCGTTGCTGTAGAAATATTAAAACTATTCTGTTGATCGCCACCGGTTCCGCAAACGTCAATTGCCTGATCGGCAAAAACTGGAATTTTATGCTTTCTTATCTCTTTTATTAAAGTAACAATTTCGTCGATAGTTTCTCCCTTCATTCTTAAAGCCGTTAAAATCGCTCCACCTTGGATAGGATTAATATTTCCATTAATCAAATTAGAAATAAAAAACTTGACTTCATCAGTTGTTAAATTTTTCTTTTCAAGTAAATTGTTTAAGATTTTTTTCGTATCCATAATTATTGATTGTTAAATAAAAAATTAGCTAACAACAATTTCCCACCTTCGGTTGCAAACGATTCCGGGTGAAATTGTATCCCTTCGATTGGATAAATTTTGTGGCGCAAACCCATGATCTCATCGGTATCTTGTGACAAAGCAGTAACCTTCAATGTTTTGGGTAAAGTTGATTTTTCCGCAGTTAACGAGTGATAACGCATCACTTCCAGGTTTTGGGGAAGATTTTTGAAAATTCCTAGCCCGTCATGTTTTATCAAGCTAGTTTTGCCGTGCATCGGTTTTATAGCTTTAATGATTTTTCCGCCAAAATAATAAGCCATACCCTGCATACCTAAACAAATACCAAGGACAGGGATGTTTTTACCTATTTCCAAAATTACTTCACTGCATACGCCAAAGTATGATGGGATGCTGGGGTTTCCTGGACCCGGAGAGATAATAATCCGGTTATATTTCCGTTTTTTAATTTCTTCAACCGTTATTTTATCGTTTCTAATAACATCAATAATGAATGGACCGTTTTTTTTAGTAAGAATTTCACCAATGTACTGGTAGAGGTTAAAAGTAAAAGAATCGTAATTGTCGATGATCAAAATTTTCATAAACATGATGCTTTCATGGCAGCCAACTTCCGCGTAATTTCTTCGTATTCTTTTTCGGGAATGGAGTCGTAAACAATACCGCCGCTGGTTTGTGTATAACCATAACTATTAACTATAAAAATTGATCTTAAAGTTAGAGCAAAAGTACAGTCTCCGTTAAACCCAAACTGGCCTACTCCGCCACCATAAGGGCCTCTTGCTTCAGGTTCGTTTTTGTCGATTATTTTTGTAGTTTCGACCTTGGGTGTTCCTGAAACCGTTCCCATAGGAAAATTGCTTGCTAATCCGGAAAACATATCTTCGTGAGGTTTGATAAATCCGGTTATTTCACTGGAGATATGCTGAACGTGACTAAATTTTTTAATACTCATTAGATCTCTGATTCTGACGGTACCAAATTGGGCTACCCGGCCCAGATCGTTTCGTTGCATATCGACGAGCATGCTGTGTTCGGCCTTTTCTTTCGGATCATTTAATAAAATTCGGGCTAACTTTCTGTCTTCTATCTCATCTTTTCCCCTTTTGATTGTTCCGGCCAAAGGTCTGGTTGTCATCTCTCCGTCTCTTAAGGAAAAAAGTAATTCAGGACTGGCCCCGATTATTTGTTTGTTAGAAAACTTTAAAAAATACATAAACGGCGAAGGATTAATTTCTCTTAATTTTTTATAGATTCCCAGAGGATTTCCAGACACTTTATATTCTGATTTAAAACCAACTTCGCACTGAAAAGTATTACCTTTTATGATTTCATCTTTAACGCTACTAACGATTTTGTGATGTTCTTTTTTTGTTAAATTGTCTTTAATAAACTGGGCTTTAAATTTAATTTTATTAATTTTCATTAAATTTATTTTTTTTAACATTTCTATCCTGTTTATTTTGTAATAAAAATAAAATAATTCATGAGTGTGTTTATCTAAAATTATTCCGTCTTCATAAACACCAAACATGAATTGGTCAAAAAGATTATGAATTTTGACATTCACCGACGGTTCAAAATAATTGACGGCTTCGTAACTCAAATAACCAACCAATCCTCCGGCATAATTTTTGGCAAGGACTTGATCAGGCATGATTTCTCTTAAAGCAAAATATGGATTTGCCACCTTATATTTCTTATCATCAATTTTTAAAATATTTTCTCGGCCGGAAATTATTTTTGACGGGTTAAAACCAATCAAAGAGTAACGGGAAAACTTTTCCTCCTCGCCTAAAGATTCTAAAATAAAACATGTATCAAACTGACTCTCAATTTTTTGAAACAGTTCGAAAAAATTGATGTCTTCGCCGAATTTCAGATAATTTGGTTTTTTTCCGATAGTTATTTTTGGTAATATTTTCATAATTTTTAAAATCTTAATAAGCCTGGCGGCTAGATTTCTACCGACCCCCGCAGGCCGATTTTTGTCTCGGTCGCCAGTCTTTTTAATATTTATTTCAATAAGTTTATAACTGATTGTGCAAAAACTTATCATAACCATTAAGGTCGAGCAATCCATGACCGGAAAGGTTAAATAAAATTATTTTCTTTTTTCCCTCTTCACGGGCCTTGATTGCTTCGTCCATAGCCGCTTTTATGGCATGAGATGATTCTGGGGCGGGGATTATTCCCTCACAACGGGCAAAATCAACTCCGGCTTGGAAAACAGGGTTTTGTTCGTAGGCAACCGCTTCCATCAATTTTTCGTTATATAAAAACGAAATTTGAGGAGCCATGCCGTGGTAACGTAACCCTCCTGCATGAATTGGTGAGGGGACAAAACCACTTCCCAAGGTGTGCATTTTTAATAAGGGCGTCATCTGGGCTGTATCACCAAAGTCGTACTCGTACTTACCTTTGGTTAATGATGCACAGGAAGCCGGCTCAACACCGACGAATCTGACCTTCTTCTTTCCACTCAACTTATCAACCATGAACGGAAAAGCAATTCCGGCAAAATTGCTGCCTCCACCAACACAGCCAATGATGACATCAGGATATTCCCCGGCTTTTTCCATCTGCTTTTTCGCCTCCTGTCCAACCACCGTTTGGTGGAGCAAAACATGGTTTAAGACACTGCCGAGAGCATATTTTGATCCCTGGGTTTTAACTACCGATTCAAGGGCTTCGCTGATGGCGATTCCTAAGCTACCAATGTGATTGGGATTGCTAGTCAATATTTTTTTGCCAAACTCAGTTTTTGTTGAAGGGCTGGCCGTTACGTCCGCTCCGTACATCTGCATAACGGTTTTTCGGTATGGCTTCTGGTCATAAGAAACCCTGACCATAAAGATCTGGCACTTTAACCCAAAAAAATTACAGGCCAAACTTAATGCCGATCCGAACTGTCCGGCGCCAGTCTCGGCAATCAGAGTTTTCACTCCTTCCTTTTTGTTGTAATAAGCCTGGGCAATCGTTGTGTTCAACTTATGGGCTCCGGTAGGGGAA
Source organism: Patescibacteria group bacterium (assembly GCA_038061735.1). Taxonomy (GTDB): domain Bacteria; phylum Patescibacteriota; class Microgenomatia; order UBA1406; family GWC2-37-13; genus GWC2-37-13. The sequence goes on along the minus strand of JBBTYO010000021.1, from coordinate 14,056 downwards.
ACCCCTTCGTATTTGTAATAAATATGAGCCGGAGTATCAAGAAATTTTTCCAGGCGGTATGCACGAATAAGGGGAGTTGGCCGGTACATCTTATATAACTCCCTGACTTCCTCAGGAATTTGAATCTTTTCTTCAAGGGAAACTTCCTGCTTGATCAGTTCCATTGGAAATATGGCCGATAAATCAGCTGGGCCGGCCGGTTGCTTTGTCATCGGATTAAGTGGCGGGTCAGGTAATTTTCCTAAATATTTTTTTAGATAATAAGAAATATTAAGATAATATTCCGGTATCTCTGATTCGGAAAGTGAAAACTGTGTGTTTTTCATAATTTTTGTAAATAAAATTTGTAATAATCCAAAAAAAATCCTCTGCTTGAAGCAGAGGTTTGTCAAACAAAAAGGCACCTGCTTCACCAGAGGTCGCCTGTCCACCAATTATTTAAATTTATGTTTTGCATATTTTATATAGGGTCTGACCCTCCAGGAGGGTCAGACCCTGGAAAATCGACCCATTCGTAATTCTCTTGATCCTCTTGTCACCGTTGCCACACCAACTTTTAAACGTCTGGCGATCTCCTGGTGGGGGATGCCTTTTTTTAAAAGTTTGACGATTTGCAAACGGGTAACTATTTCGTCAAACTCACTAGGTGTCAAAATGCCTTTTAAAAAATCAAGCATTTCGGCACTTGTTTTATTTTTCAAAAAAGCTTCAATCAACTCCCCTACTGTGTTCATAATTTGATACTATCATACTAGTATGCTATTAAAATGTCAAGGGGGATTTTATAATCTTATGTTTTGATATGGCTCGTTATCATGTGAGCAGTCAACACAGTAATTTACGAACATGTCTTTTATGATAGTTTTCTCTTTCATCTCAACATCCGGCCAGTTTGCCGGGGCTAATTTATCGTCTTTGGTTATAGCGATGGTTTGTTTGGAAATGTGAGGTTCTTTTGGTTCAGTACCTTTTATGAAATATTCAAATCGCGGAGAACAACTTTCTGTTCCGTCATCTTTCTTAACCATTAAATCTCCAGAGTCCCAACAAACCTGTCTGCCAACAACGGTATCCGGACGAATCGGCCAAAGATCAGGTTGAGTTTTTAATATATATTTCATAATCCGATTCCAAATTGGGGCGGCACCGGTAATACCGGAAGCAAGATAAGGATTCATTGGAGTATTATCATTATTTCCAACCCAAACCGTGGTCATAAAATTAGGTGTATAACCAATTGTCCAGTTGTCCCGTTTATCATCGGTTGTTCCTGTCTTAACCGATACCGCATGACCAGGGATAACAAGTAATGAACCAGCTCCAAAAGCTTGAGAGCGGGCATTATCATCTAATAAAATATGAGAAATGATAAAAGTAGTCTCTTCAGAGAGCGGTTTTTTCCCACCGATTGAAAAGAAGCTTGGATAGTTGAGAGGTTTTTTGATATCAACAACAAAATTAGGACTTTTAAATTCGTAAAGCACTTTACCAAATTTATCTTCGATTTTTAAAATTGGATTAAGTTCTTTGACGACTCCCCGATTAGCAAGCAAAGAAAATGCAGTTGCCATTTCCGTCATCTTTACCTCACCACCACCAAGAGTTAATGACAAGCCATAGTTCTTTGGGTCCTTAAAACTATTTATACCAAAAGCTGAGGCAGAGGCAACAAACTCCCTAACTCCGTTGATTGCTAACATTTTTACGGCAGGAATGTTATACGAATTTCCCAGGGAAAATCTTAAAGCCTGTGGGCCATGGAATTTACCATCATAGTTAACCGGACAATAACCTTTAGGTTGTCCTCCGCCTACAAAACAGGTGGGTGAGTCGATAAAAACAGTCCCAGCCGTGACTAATTTCCGCTCAATTCCGATCGCATAATTAATTGGTTTAATTGAGCTTCCTGGTTGGCGGTCTGAAGTGGT
>JBBTYO010000021.1:0-12028 GCA_038061735.1 Patescibacteria group bacterium | reverse complement strand
ACTAATTGTTGAGTTATTGTTGATCCACCCTGAAGTTGTTGTTTAAATAACGAATCCTTGATGGCGCGAATCATTCCGCCAAATATTGAGATACCGTTATGTTGATAAAAACCTTTGTCTTCGATAGAAATAGATGCTTGGGTCACATACTTAGGCAAGTCGTCAATCTTTACTGGTGATCTTTTTTGTTTTTGATAAAGCTGATAAAGCAATTTTCCGTTTCTATCTAATATATGAGTTGACAGCGGAGTGGCTTTATAATCTTTTAAACTTTGAGGCGAGGGGAGTTTGTAGAAAATAAAAAAGTAGATAAAGACAAAAAATAAAACACCAAGAACCAATGTAATAATTTTTTTGTCATTTTTGATGAATACTGTCATTTTATACAATTGTTCGTTCATAAAATTACATTTTAGCAAAAATAGGGGCGAGAGACTAGGGATTAGTGACTGGATTGTTGTGGCCACGCGATTCTAACCTCCGAGGTTAGAATAAGTTTGGCAAACATTTCAATTTTGAAATAGTGCCTCAAATTGTTGTTGATATTGACCAGTCGTATCAAGCAGATGTTTTAATATTTCAGGTATTGGTGGCCCTTTTCCTTCTGAATAAGCTTTTTCTGCAATCCTTACAAACCTTTCGATCGTATTTCTTGGATTACATAAAGAACATCCACCGACACATCCATGTCTGAATTTAGTCTTATCAAAGTTCTGATTTAACTTGGCTACTGCAATTGACTGAAGAAACAATAACGCCGGGTTAACGGCTGGAAATGCTTCAAGACGCACCGGATCTTGCTTATTTTTTCGCATATTATTTTTTACCGGATTAATATCAACTCTAATTCCTGCATTAAATAATTTTTTGATTCCATCAAGTTGAGTGATTAAATATTCTTCGTCTGACATCTCTATCGGTTTCAATCCGAACAAAATTAAGCTGTTAACCAATACTTTATCACCTACTTTGTCCTTAAGCTGATTTGCAAACTTAACAAGATCGTCTGTTGTTGTTTCTTTCTTATTAACACCCTGTAAGAACATAGATTCGATCTCATTTTGTACAACTTCTTGATTCATCGCCAAACTTATATCCCAACCTTTTTTAACATATATTTCTATTGTATCTATAATACCTTGCCAGCTTGTCTTATCTTTTGGTAAAATTATCTCCAATTGGAGCCTCATTTTAATTGGATTTATTCTATTTTTATTTGCAACAGATAATTGATTATCTAACTCTTTAAGTGCCCAGCCAAAATTATGTGAAAATCCGCCATCAAGCGCCTTTGAAGAGCCGCCACTCAAGGTAGCTCCAAAAAATCCACCACTCTTGTCAGGAATGTTTTTAAACATCTTCTCAAACACAATTTTTCGCCTGAGTTTATCTTCATAGGTCATTTTTCCGTTTCCCCTGGGGACTCCACAAAATAAACAATTTTCGGCACAGTCACGTGCTAAAATAATGATTGCTGAATTTTCAGAAGCACAGAAAATTTCTATCTGTCCAACGTTAAAATTTTCATCGACAGGTTCTTTATAATATGGTTTTGCTATTGTAGGGACAAATTCCCATTTCCATACGTTTTTGCCTGGCGTCATCATTTCTGCAACCAAAGTTTTATCGACTAAATCGAGTTTAATTGGAGAAATATCTCCAAGACTAAGCAAGTCACCGGTTTCACTATCTAAAGTTAACATATTCTTGGGTATCGCACCAGAAAGTCTTATACCCTCTTCATTTAGTGGAAAAAGCAAACCAGGAGAAGTGTCATGGTTTGATGTAAATTTTATCTCTTCACCACCTCGCAATATCTGAAGGTGGGTTTTGGCTTTAGAAGTAAGAGATGGACCAAAAGAAGAAAATATGCAATCAGCAAACGCTTGTGTAAGTGCTGAATTGGTAGGATTTTTGCTTAAATTATCAAATGAATCATCTATTTCAAGAAGAGTAATCGCATCATTAACCTGCCCACCGACTTTTTCTTTATTAGTCGCAATCCACAAATGATTCCTTTCTAATCCTATAAGATTCATTGAGTCTCTATAGTTTTTCCACAATTGTCTTGCTTCAGTCATATATAGTATTATTATATAAGCCTATTGACAAAATACATAATTGGTGTCATAATTGTTGACATATGGTGACACCGAATGAATATTTAACACAGCTTGGCCTGTCAAATAAGCAGATCAAGATTTATCTTGATTTATCTGCATACCCCGAATCGACGGTTGTTCAAATCTATAAAAGGATCCAGGAACCAAGAAGTTCAATCTATCTTGAACTTGAGTGTCTTATTGGAGACGGTTTTGTTATTTCAAAAAAAGTCGATAAATCAACCTTTTATAAAATTACTAACCCCAAAATATTAGAACTAACTCTTGAAGAAAAAACCAAAAAACTTCAATTCTTGACTGAAAATTTAAAAAATTTTACCACAAGTATCAAGGAGTCTGAGGTTGTTAAAGATTCTCAAAAGACAATCAATATATATAAGGGTCAAGCCGGCATTAAACAGCTTTTGTGGAATATCCTACTTTCGAAAGCTGATCTGGTGATCGGTTTTAGTCCGGGAAAACTTGAGGACATAACTGACAGGAGTTTTTCGGAAAAATGGAGAGAGAAATTTAGGGAGCTTAAGATGCATAATAAAATAATTTTCAACAAGCCCATCCCTCTTGATTGGTCAGAGATTCCTGGTTTTTTGGAAGAGAATGTCGAAGCTAAAACGTTGGACGAAAAAAAAATTAAGTTTGATCGGATGATGTTGATATATAAAGACACTCTCACGGTATGTAGTTTGAAAACAGACAGTGATCAATATGGTATTGAAATTAAAGATGACCTTCTGGTTAACTCACAAATACAACTGTTTGATTTTTTATGGAATCATGTAGCAAAAACGTTGAAATGAATTTGACTATTTGGTAAGGCGGAGGAAGAGGGGGGAGATTTTGGTGATTTTTCCAAAGGTTGCCTTCAAAATCTTTTCAGCGGTTTCAGGAAGAAATGGCTGGAGTTCATAACCGATTTGATTAATTCCGTTTAACGATTTCGTTAAAAACTCTTTACGTTCTTCCGAGGTTTTTTTCCAGGGGGCAAAGTCATCAGTTTGCTTATTTAAAGTTTTAATCTGCTTCCATATGTTCTCCAAGATTAGATTAAATTCGAAGTTATCGAATAAGAGTGTAGGGGGTAGGATATAGGGTGTAGGTTCAATTTTTAGTCCGTCTTTTTCAGCGAGAGTGGTAATTCGCATGACTAGATTACCAAGCTCGTTGGCCAAATCGGAACTATAGACTTCGTTCATTCTTTTTTCAGAATAATCCCCATCATCTGCTGGAGGGATTTCTCTTAAAAGATAATATCGAACCGCATCGATGCCATATTTTTTGATTAAGTCAAAAGGATTAACAACATTTCCTAAGCTCTTACTCATCTTTTGACCATCGGAAGTTATAAATCCATGGATAAAGATTTGCTTTGAATTAGGTAATCCGGCGGACATTAACATTGCTTGCCAGATAGCGGACTGTTGGCGTAAATTATCTTTACCGGCCACTTGAACAACCGGCCAAAAATCATTAAAATTTTTTTCATCTTTTGGCCAACCCAAAGTAGAAATATAATAAATCAGAGCATCAAACCAGACATACATCACGTGTTCCGGATCATTAGGTACGTCAACTCCCCAAGGCATTTTTTTCTTGAGACGGGAAACGCTAAAATCTTCAAGACCTTTTTTGACAAAGTCATAAATTTCTTTTAGTCGGTAGCTTGGGAGAACAAAATCGGTTTGCTCTTGATACAATTTTAGTAGCTTTTTTTGATATTTGGAAAAACGGAAAAAATAATTTTCTTCTTCAATGATTTCAATTTTTAACTTTGGATGAATTGGGCATTTATTATCGACTAATTCAGAGTCAGTTTTTTCAAGTTCACAACCAATACAATATTTAGTTTTATAATTTTTTTTATATATATCATCATTATTAAAACATCTTGTCCAGAATTCTTGAGCTGCTTTAACGTGTTTGGGATCGGTTGTTCTCATAAAATAATTAACGCTCAAGTTCAGCATTTTTTTCAGATCATCAAACTTTTTTGCATATTCATCACAGTACTTTAATGGATCCTTTTTTTGTTCGAGAGCTTTTTGGTAAATTTTTAAGCCGTGTTCATCGGTTCCAAACCCAAAAGCAACTTCATAATCTTGCAATCTTTTAAATCGAGCAATAACATCAGCTTGAATAATTTCCAAAGCAAAACCAATATGCGGATCGGCATTGACGTAAGGAGCAGTGGTAGTGATATAAAAATATTTTTTTGTCATATGTAGATTATAACGAAAGAGAGGAAAAATGATAGCCTACTTTATCATTATGAACGAGTATGATAAATTTGATTATCTTGCAAAGTATAGAAGGGCAACTCCACCACCAGTTAAGGTTAATGCTGATACAATAGCAAATCTCACAAGATTTTTTATCTTTTTCCTATAACTTTGCTCAACAATATTATGTTTGGCAATATCTTCAGAAAAAGAAAATCCTGGAGCACTTATTTCTTCTCGCCTTTTGGGTGATATGGGTGAATTATTCATACGAGAATTGTACTACTACTACTTGTCAAGGGGCGCTGAAAAGTCATCCCGTGAAGACGGGGATCCAGACTATATAGTCTATCGTCATTTATTTTCTTTCCTAACAATCTAATCGCCTTATTTTGTAGGTTATAAGCGGTAGACATTGTTTTATTGCAATTTACAATTAATGAATAAAATGTCCGATAAATTTAGAGATAAATATAGAATTCCATCATCCCGTTTACAAAATTGGGATTATTCTTCAAACGGGTATTATTTTATTACCATTTGCACCAAAGACAGAATAGATTTTTTTGGTAAAATTATTGATGATAAAATACAATTATCAATAAACGGTGAAATCGCCAAAAAATATTGGTTAGAAATTCCAATTCATTTTTTATTTGTTGAATTGGATGAATTTATAATAATGCCAAATCACGTGCATGGAATTGTGATTATTAATAATATGTCCAATGTAGAGACGCCCAATTTGGGCGTCTCTACGATGGGAAAAACAAAACCAAACAATTGGGAACATGGATGTTTGGGTGTAATTATTAATCAATATAAACGTATTTGCACAATGAAAATTCGGAAAATAAACATTAATTTTTCTTGGCAAGCGCGATTTTACGATAATATAATTCGTAACGAAAAATCATTTTATTATATTCGTAAATATATTAAAGAAAATCCTATGAATTGGGAACAAGACAGAAATAATTTATCTAATCAGCAACCCAACGGCAATTGATAAGCTTATAACCAAAACCAGATTTAATAGATCAAAAAGTTTAAGGGATAATAATGTAATTATCAAGAAGATCGGTAAGGTAAAAGTAAAGGTGAGTCTTTTTGCCAAAAATATTTTGAATAAAAAATAGAAAAAAATCCCTACTAGTATATTCATTATTAATATAAGACCCAAGTTTGTTGGCGGGATTATAAAAGCAAAAATAGCAATAACAACCAAAATAAAAATCAAAAATACAGATTTTTTCCAAAATTTCCCAGTTGCATGTATCATCGTCTTCAATTATAATGGGAATCTATGGCAAAAGAAAAAGCAAAGAAAACAGTTAAAACCGCCTCCGTTAAAACTTCCACCTCCGCTAAAGCTACGGTGGACAAGTCGGCGGTCAAGTCAGTTAAATCGGGCAAATCGGTTAAGGAAACAAAAGTAGTTAAAGCCTCCTCCGCTAAAGCTACGGCGGCCAAGGAAGTCATTGAAACTCCAAAATCTAATCTTGAAGATGATAAGCAGAAAATAATTGATAAGTTTGGGCAAAAAAAAGGTGATACAGGGTCTCCGGAAGTTCAGGTAGCTCTTCTTAGTCTTAAAATTGATAAATTAGCTGAACATTTAGAGATTAATAAAAAAGACAATCATTCACGACGTGGTTTACTTAAGGTGATTGCTAAAAGGCGAAGGATTCTTAATTACCTGCAAAAATTAAACGAAAAAAGATATAAGAAATTGATAAAAGAGATAGGACTTAAAAAATAATGAAAATCATAGAAAAATCGATAGAACTAGATGGTCAGAAATTAACTCTTCAATTTGGAAAGTTAGCTCAAGCAGTTGACACTTCAGTTTACGCAACCCTTGGTGATACTGCCGTTTTAGTTACGGTCGCAATTGGACCGGAAAATCCCAATCTTGATTACTTCCCTCTGTCTGTTGAGTATGCTGAAAAACTATATGCCGGAGGATTGATTAAAGGCTCCCGATGGGTAAAACGAGAAGGTCGACCATCTGACGAAGCTGTATTAAATGGACGTATTATTGACCGATCAATTAGACCACTGTTTCCAAAAACCTACAAAAAACAAGTTCAAGTTGTAGTTACTCTTTTATCCGTCGATGGCGTCAACGATCCTGAAGTTCTTTCAGCTATTGCTGTATCAACAGCTCTTTCAGTTTCCTCAATTCCTTGGGCTGGTCCAATTTCAACAGTTCGAGTCGGTTATGTCAGTTCGGCAGAAAAAAAAGAAAGTGCCTTTATTTTATATCCAACTGAAAATGAACAGGAATTTTCTGATCTTGATTTGGTTGTTTCTTCTTCAAAGACAAAAGTTTTAATGATCGAAACAAAAGCAAACATGATCCCCGACGAAATTATTCAAGAAGGAATTGAAATGGCCAAGATCGAAAATAAAAAAATAATTGAGTTTATTGAAGACATCACAAAAGAAATTGGCAAGAAAAAAGATGTTGCCCCTGAAGAGGCTAATTATTCAGAAATTACTAAATTAGTTAAATCTAAATATGCAAAACAAGTAACTGATGCAGTAAAACAGTCGGCTTCAACCGCCGGTAGTGACAGCAAGATGATTAAGGAAATAGTTGACACAATTTATGAGGAATTGGAAAATAAATTTGATACCAAACAAATCCTTGCCGCAATTACGAAATATAACTATGCCAACATCAAATCAGATATGTTGGATAAAAAAATTAGACCTGATGGAAGAAAATTTAATCAAGTTAGAGATTTGAATGTTGAAGTGTCACTTCTTCCACGTACCCACGGTTCAGCTTTGTTTCAAAGAGGGCAAACTCAAGTTCTTTCAATCGCCACTCTTGGTTCAACAACACTCGAACAATTAATTGAGGGACCAGAGGGAATGGAATCAAAAAGATATATTCATCATTATTCAGACGGACCTTATTCCTATGGTCAGACAGGTCGAATGATAGGTCCATCTCGCCGCGCAATTGGTCATGGAGCTTTAGCTGAAAAAGCAATTGAACCAGTCTTACCTTCAAATGAAGATTTTCCATATGCAATTCGAGTTGTTTCTGAAGTTCTTTCTGAAAACGGATCTTCTTCAATGGGAAGTGTCTGCGGATCATCTTTATCCTTGATGGATGCAGGAGTACCTCTAAAACAAGCCGTTGCCGGAGTAGCTATGGGAATTGTAACCAAGTCAGATTATGAGTATGTAGTTTTGACGGATATTGTGGGGCTCGAAGATTTTGCCGGAGAGATGGATTTTAAGATCGCAGGTACGGTAGATGGTATAACGGCGATCCAACTTGATGTCAAAAACAAGGGTTTAACTTCAAAAATGATTAAAGATATTTTTGCCCAGGGAAAAGAAGCAAGAATGGAAATATTAGCGGCAATGAACAAAGTTATTGATCGCCCTCGAAAAGAAGTTTCCCGCTATGCACCTAAGGTTGTTGTCTTGACTCCACCCCCGGATAAAATTGGAGAGATCATAGGACCAGGTGGAAAAAATATCCGAGCTTTAATTGCTCGAACTCAAACTGAAATTAACGTTGACGATGATGGTAAAGTAACGGTTAGTGGATTAGATCGAGCAAAAGTAGATGAAGCTGTAGCTCACATTGGGAATATTACAAGAGAAATTCAAGTTGGGGAAGAATTTGAAGGTGAAGTTAAAAGGATGCTACCTTTTGGGGCCTTTGTGGAAATGGTTCCTGGTAAAGAAGGGTTAGTCCATGTTTCCAAAATGGGAACAGGTTTTGTCAAACATCCGGAAGACGTTGTTAAACTAGGTCAAAAAGTCAAAGTCAAGGTCTATCAAATCGATAATATGGGTCGGGTGAATCTGCAGATGATAAAGTAATTGATTTTGTCCTTCATAGCGGTTACAATGAAAAATATGGCAAGAAGAAAATCTTTATTTAAATTACCGTTTTTAAAATTAAAAATTAATAGAGGGACAATATTTAATATCTTTGGTTTTATTATATTTGGTTCCGCTTTGATTTTTCTGGTTTCATTTATAAGAAGCTTCGCCAGCCAAGAAAACGGACGAATGCTTTATCTATTAAACCAAATATTGATTACAAAATTTGGTGGCTTATCTATTTTTATTCCTCTAATTTTATTGTTACTATCGGTTCATTTTTTTAACACAAAGAAATTCAAGTTTATTAAACCTAATATTACCAGTGGATTAATAATGATTTTTATTTCTTTAATTGGAGTTTTTCGATCGGGTGAAATTGGTTCGAGTATTTTTGAAAATTTAAAATTAGATTTCTCTGTTGCGGGAGCAGTCATCATAATCGGAGTCATTCTTGTTATTGGATTAGTGCTTTTTCTAGACACTTCAATTGATGCTTTCTTGATTTTTGTTTTTGCTATTCTAAAATCAGGGTTATCTTTTATAAAGAACTATTTATTTAGAACTTTCTTTACTAAAAGCGATGAAAAACTGGCTAAACAAGATAATCAATTTATTGTTGACAGTAAAATTGAGGAAAAGGCAAAAAAATTAGTTACACCTCTCTCTTCAGCTTCAGTAATCATGGAAAAAAAAGGAGAAATAACCATAAAACCGTTACCGCAATCAACAAATTCTACTTGGGTTTATCCGCCAATTAGTTTATTAGCAGATGTTTCTCAAAAGGAAGCTGATAGAGGAGATGTTAATTACAATGCTTCAGTTATTGAAAAGACTCTTGAATCTTTTGGAATTCGTGCTAGGGTGGCTGAAGTAAATAAAGGACCGGCCGTGACTCAGTATGCTTTGGAAATAACCCGAGGGACAAAGTTGTCAAGAATTACAGCCTTGTCTAATGATTTAGCACTTGCACTAGCCGCAACAACTGGGCAAGTAAGGTTAGAGGCCCCGATTCCGGGTCGAGCACTGGTTGGAATAGAAATTCCTAATAAAAGACCAGAAATTGTGACAGAAAAACATTTATTATCCTCTCCTGTGTTTACCTCAAACAATGATCCATTATTGGTTCCTTTAGGACTAGATGTTTCTGGACAGCCTGTAGCGGCTTCAATTGCCAAAATGCCTCATGCATTGATTGCCGGAGCAACAGGATCAGGTAAATCAGTCTTACTCAATGCTTGGATTTCCGCTTTCTTATTTCGAACTCGACCCGAAGATTTAAGAATGATTCTAGTTGATCCAAAGCGGGTTGAACTTTCGATCTATAATTCCATTCCGCATTTATTAACCGAGGTTATTGTTGATGCCGAAAAAATTATTTCGGCCTTAAAATGGACAATTGGAGAAATGCAGGATAGATATAAGCTATTTGCTAAAGTCGGAGCACGAAATGTGGAGGGTTATAATCTTGTCAAAGGTGTGGAGAAAAAACCTTATATTATTTTTGTTATTGATGAGTTAGCCGACTTAATGATTTTTGCCCCTGGAGAATCGGAAGAATTAATTACTCGAGTAGCTCAAATGGCTAGAGCAACAGGTATACATTTAATATTAGCTACCCAAAGACCTTCGGTCGATGTCATTACCGGTTTAATGAAAGCCAATATCCCAACCAGAATTGCCTTTAATGTTTCCTCAATGATTGATTCCAGAGTAATTATTGATATGCCTGGTGCAGAAAAATTATTAGGGAGGGGGGATATGTTATTTTTACCTCCAGACAAAGCTAAACCTGTTCGTATTCAAGGACCGTATATTACGGAAAGTGAAGTCAATAATTTAGTTAACTTCCTCAAATCTCAAGCTCCCGAAGTTCACTATACTCAAGAAGTAACCGAACAGGCAGTTAATATAAAAACCGCTGGTGGCGGATCTTTTGCCGTCAACGGTGGAGAAAATGATGTCTACTTTAATCAAGCAATTGAGATTATTATGCAACAAGATAAAGCTTCAGCCTCTCTACTACAAAGACGTCTTTCAATCGGTTATGCCCGTGCGGCCAGACTTCTTGACCAGTTAGAGGCGGCAGGATACGTCGGGCCAGCAGAAGGAGCTAAACCCAGACCAGTGATAAGAAGGCAAAACATTAATCAGGAATAATTCACTTGCATTTTAAATTAACTTCTTGTAAATTTACACTAATTATTATTTAAATTATTATAAAATTATGGATAATAAGCCTTTGAGGTCTTTCCTAGAGATTCCTTATGACGAATTAGAAGAAATGAATCTTCAAGCTAAAAAGAAAAGAAAAGACAATATTTCCGAAAAAGAGTTAAAAGAATTTTATCTCAATTATTTAAAAAAAGAAAAAAGATTAAAGGCAGTAACGATGGGTTTTTCCGATCTGGAGGGACGCTTTCACATGATCGACTACGATAAAAATTTTTTTTTAAACTCCTATGACAACATGACGTTTGATGGATCATCGATTAGAGGTTTTTCTCGTCAAGCAGAATCGGATTTAAGACTAGGAATTGATTGGGGTGCCTTTTGGTGGTTGCCGAGCGACGTCTTTGGTTCGGGTAAAGTTTTAATGATGGGAAAGATCAATGATCAAAATGAAAAACCTTACTCAATGGATGCAAGAGGGATATTGAAAAATTATTTAGATATCCTAAACAAGAAATATCAATATAAAGTTTATGCAGCTAATGAGGTTGAAGGATTTTTGGTTAAAGGGATGGATGCAGAACAAGTTTATAATGAAAAAGTCGGATTTGAATTAGTTTCAATGGGTGGGTATTATCACTCGCTACCTAACGATGTTTTGAGAAATTTTATTGATCGATCGGCTGAGGCTCAAAGAGCGATGGGTTTTGAAAATGAAAAAGATCACCCTGAGGTAGCTCCGTCTCAGTTTGAATTAAATTATTCTTACGCCGACGCAATGATTGCCGCTGATCAGATTCAAATATATAAACTAATCTGCCGCCAGGTGGCTCGAAATATGGGGATGACGGCGACATTTTTACCAAAGCCGGTTATGGGCATTAACGGTAGTGGCATGCACACAAATATCTCTATTTTTAAGAATAATAAAAATCTTTTTCATGATAAAGGCGGTCGGGGACAGTTGTCAGATTTGGCCTGGAAGTTTATTGACAAAATTTTATCGAATGCTAATGATATTTGCTTAATATTAAACAGTAGTGTCAATGCCTACAGAAGACTTGATCCGCATTTTGAAGCTCCAAATGAAATTAAGGTTTCAGAGATCGATCGGGGAGCCATGATCAGAGTTCCACTGCACAATGAAAAGTCGGCTCGTATTGAGGTAAGAAGCGTTGGAACAGACGCAAATCCGTATTTATTAATTTATTCGTTAATTAAGACCGGACTTGAAGGAGAAGTTGAAAAAGTTGATAAAGATAAACGACTTCGAGCAAGATTTTTACCAAGTGACATAAATACAGCTATTAATTATTTCCGCCAGAGTGATTTAGTTGAAAAAATTTTGGGTGACGAAATGAAGAAAAAATTTATTGATCTTAAACAAAAGGCAGCTGATAGGTCACCTGCAGATCTAGGAACCAAAGTAAAAAATTCTGAAGTCATCTATCATCATGAAATTTACAACCAGATGCTTTGGAATGATTTTTAATGAGTTGTCTACAATTTGTAGTCAACTGGAGTTAGTGGTTTGTCATCCCCGTGAAGACGGGGAACCAGTCTATAATCACATTATATAAAAAACAAATAAGGAAATTTTAGTCTGGATTCCCGCCTCCCAGCCTTCGTCAAGACTACGGCCGGCAAAGCGCGGGAATGACA
>JBBTYO010000020.1:0-7406 GCA_038061735.1 Patescibacteria group bacterium | reverse complement strand
TTCTTCTTTTCAAGCGGAAATTTGTTGAAGTGATTGTCATTCCCTCGAAGGAGGGAATCCAGACTAAAATTACTTCTTTAAAATGTGATTATCGACTGGATCCCCGTCTTCACGGGGATGACACAAAAAACGTTTATAAATGTATCAATCTATTGATAGATTGATACATTCGTGGAAAAAAAGATAAACGCAATAAAAACAAATTACCGTTTTAATTTCAAGTAGATCTCTCGCAGTGAATAAAATATATTATAGATTTTATAAAGCATCGGATTTATTACTAAATCATAACTACCGATAAATTCTGTAAATTTTGTGCCATAGCCTTCTTTAAAACGGGTGAAGCCGGACCATGGGTCAGTTGGGTCATAGTTTGGTCCAAGCGATCCCCACATATCAAATTTCTCCGCCCCCAATTTTTTACCCAACTTAATTGCCTCCCACATCAAAAGATTTGAAGCCATAAGATTACGATATTCAAGTGATGTTCCGCCGTAAGGATAATAAAGTGTGTTGTTAAAATAAAAAAGTTCGTAAGCGGCCAAAGGTGCGTCGTTATAAAAAGCAATTAAAATATGAGCAATATCTTTTTTTAAGCTATCCCAAATAATTTTATGATATTTTGGTGTGTGGCCAAAATACTTCTGTCGTTTACAGGTTTCAAAATAAAGTTTAGAAAATATTTTAAATCCCTCGTCGTTCGACATCTCTTTTACAATGACTCCTTTTTTTTCGGCCAAGCGAATATTGTAACGGGTTTTGGAATGAAAGGATTTGATTAGCTCATCTTCAGTTTTGGTTAGATCTAATATTTGTGTCCAGGAGGGGAAGAGAGGGTGAGGGGAAATTGTTAAATTGTTAAATTGTTTCATTGTTTGACTGTTAGGGGATTTTAATTCGTTAGGCTCGATTTTGACAAAAATAATTTTGTTTTCTTTACAATATTTAGCTAAAAATTCCAAAACTTCTTTTGAAGGCATAACGGAACGGGGAAGGTAACCAATTTTGTAATTTGTTTTTGGAATTTTATGAAACGTTAATTGAAAAACATTTTTGCCCTCACTTAATCTCAAAATATCGATACCTGTTTTTTTACGAGCTTCACCCCATTCCCAGGTTTGAAGCGGATGGTGAGCAAGTTTGTTAAATTCTATTGGTGAATAATCGTCAGGAATTATTTTGATCATACGTTTTTAATATAATATTTAATGTTTCTTTTCCACATTTTTCCCAGGAAAAATCTTTAATTCTTTGTTTACCTTTCAATATTAATTCTTTTCTTAATTTGTCATTATCATGGAGAGTTATTAATTTTTCCAGTAAATCATCAGAATTTTTTGGATCAAAATAAAGACTGGCATCTCCCCCGATTTCAGGTAAGCTTGAAGTCATCGATAGAATTGTTGGGCAACCATAGTTCATTGCTTCAAGGACAGGAATGCCAAATCCTTCATAAAGTGATGGCAGAATTAGGCAAAAAGCGCTTCTATAATACCAAATTAACTCCTCGTCCGCTACATGGCCGGTAAATATAACCTTATCTTCTAAACTCATCGTCTTAACTTTTTCAAAAATACTTTTGTAAAGCCAGCCCTTTTTTCCAGCAATAATAAGCTTAAAATCTTTATTTGTTTGAATAAATTTGTTAAAAGCGTCAATTAAAACTTCTAAATTCTTTCGAGGTTGAATGGTGCCGACGAAAAGAATGTAATTTTCAATTTTCAATTTACAATTTTCAATAAATTTCAAATTATCAATTTTCAATTTATTAAACTGTTTTTCAAATCCGTTATAAATTACTGAGATTTTTCTTTCGTTCACTCCATAATTTTTTATAATATCTTTTTTTGTCGTCTTGGAAACAGCAATAATTTGCGCTGCATTTTTGATTGAAAACTTTGTCCAGTTTTTAAGTTGCCATAAGTCTTTTTTTGTGAAATCCTCCGGAAAATAAAGATAGGCTAGATCGTGAATAGTGACTATTTGTTTGACAGGACAGAAACGGGGTAGATAATGAGCGGGAGAAAAGTACACATCAATATTTTTATGAAAATATAATTCTATTGGCAGATAAATTTGTGACCAGAGAAAGTGACCCTTAACAACTTTATATTTGAAGAATTCGTTTTCTTCCGGTAGATCAAGTAACGGCTTGTTCTTTAAATAAATAGTAAATTTAATATTTTCATCGGCAACTTTACAAAAATAGTTGAGAATATTTAACGCATAAACTGAAACACCGACTTTTTTCTCAACATTCGCTTCATTACCATCAACTCCTATTTTTATCATTTATATTTTCATAAATTTTTATAAACTGACTCAAGTTCTTTAGCTGTTTGACTCCATTGATATTTTTCTTTAACCAGTTTGTAAGCATTGTTTCTTATTTTTTCATAAATATTTTTATTTGATAATAATTGTTTTATTTTTGAGACAAACTCTTCCGGATTATTAGCAATAACTACATTTATATTATTAGTAACTTCCAGGCCCTCTATTCCGGTGACAGATGAAATAACAGGCATTCCAGACCCCATTGCTGCCAGAATTTTTAGCCTTGTTCCACCAGGTCCAAATATCGGTGCGATAAATAAAGTATTTTTCTTAAATAACTCTTTTACTTTATTTATATCATCAGGTTCAATATTGATGATATTAATATTTTTATTTATTAAATTACCTAATTTTTTTGCATTTTGTCCAGCAATAACAACTTTAACCGAAGGTAGCTCTTTAATTAGTTGCGGATATATTTTATTAATAATAAATTTGGCTGCTTCAACATTTTGTAACCAGAAAAAATTTCCTTGAAAAAAAATTGTTGGAAATTTTAAATCTTTTTTTTCTAATTTGTCTGCAATCATTTCATCACCAACACAGTTGGGAATAATTGATGTTTTTAATTTCGGTTCTTCATTCTTTATTAATTTTTCGTCAGAAGAAGAAACTACAACAACAGCATTAGCTTTTTTCCAGTAAAATCTCTCCCAATATTTTAGTTTTATAATATCAATGTCAAAGTAGATAAAAAATCTAAGGTAAAAAGGCAGAGAATTAACAAAATGTTTATAAACTTTATATTCAATTGTTTGTTCAACCAAAACGGTCGGTATCTTGGTTTCAGGAATATGAGGCATTACATAAAATGTTTCTGCATGGATAACGTCAAATTTTTCTTGATAAAGTAATTTATTTATAATTGTTTTTGCTTCATCTGAATAATTTCTGACGACAAGAAAAGGTGATGGTGAAAAAATAGTTTTAAAAATATTTTTAAATTGCCAAGGTGAAGAAGGTCTTTTACATAAATAAATTTTTTTGCAATATTTTTTTAGGTAAGATTCATATTTTTTTTCTTCATTGTTTTTATATAAGGCCACTAAGGTAATTTCGTTATTTTGACTTAAATATTTTAGAAGGTTATAAGTTCGTATTTGCCCACCAGACGACGGAGGATAGGGGACATAAGGAGTAACCATTAGGATTTTCATAACTTAAAGAGAGTAAATTTTTCATTTTCAAAAATTATATCGAAATCAGGTTTCATTATATTGATTTCACCCTCACTTGATGTAATTAAATATTTATATCCTAATTTTTTTAGATCGATAGGATCCCGAAAAATCGATGGTGCACCACGCCGATTGCTCAAATAAAGTAAAGTCGTATCGCCGGTTCGATCTGTGACAATTAAATCTTTCGGATAAGTTAAACTGCTAATTATATTAGCTTCTTGGATAAGCTCTTGTGAATATTGATAATAGTCGATAACTTTGAAATACGAAAAATAAAAAGAAAAAACAAAAATAGAGAAAACTAAAATCGAAACAAAAATGGGATTGATGAAATCCTTTTTATGTTCAAAAATAAAATTTACGCCAAGACCTATCATCATAGCAAAAACAGGTAGTATCAAAGTTTGATAATATTCATGTTGGAGATTACCTCCCTGAAAAACAAAAATATATGCCAGAGCAGAAAAAACAAAACTAATAAGTAAAATTTTTTTTTGTTTGACAATTATTCCCAAGACAAAAAATAACGATAGATATCCCCCTAGAATTAAATTATTGATCCTTTCAAAAAATATCCAACGAAAAAATGAAGGCCTAAATAAAATACTTTTCAGTCCCTGAGCAGTGTTTACTGAAGTAAATAACCAGTCAGAATAAGGAATTCCTTCTGGAAAATTTTTTATATACATTCTCCAATAAACCAAGGGAACTAAAGTAATAATAAAATACAAATAAAAATCTAATTTTTTTATTAAATTTAATTTATATTTTCTATAAAAAAGAACAATAATTGGAAGTAGATAAAAAATTATTGTTGGTTTAATTAATAAGGCACAGGCAAAGAGGATGCTAGATGCTAGATAATAGACGATAGATTTAAGCCCCTTTGTTTTATATTCTGAGTTTAAATAGAAAAAAAATATCGCGAGCATGGAAAAAGCCAAAGCAGTTGTCTCAGGTAAAATCACGCGTGAGAAAAATACAAAAAAAGGAAAAATAGCATAAGTTAGCGAACCAAATATTGCAGACATTCGATTACTTTCATTAAGCAATAGGTAATAGATTACCGAAATAATAATCAATGAAAAAATAACAGTTGTAAGTCGACCCCAAATTTCTAAGGTAAAAACTGGGAAAGCTTTATATAAAACAGCAACTATTGCGTTGTATATTGGAAATTCAACCATTCTATATCCTTGGGGGTTAATAATTCCTGATTGAACATTAGACAGGTCATCGTATATAGGACGAAATAAGTTAATACCATTTTTTACGTAATTTCGTGCAACGGCAGCCGTATCGGATTGACGCCATGAGTGTAAATCAGCCAAGGGAGAGTTAATTTTATAAAGACGGAAGGTAAAGGCAATTATTAAAACAAAAGAAAGAATAAAATAATCAAGCTTTTTCATATTTTAATCCATAGTATCCAATGTATAATCCTGCCAGTGTCCAGAAAGTGTAGGCTACTTTAGAAGCTTCGAAAGCATCAATATAAGAAGCGTTTATAAAAAGTGCAAAAAATCCAAAAATAAATCCATATCCAATTAATTTTTCGCTAAAAGGAAGTTTTTTAACGCCAACCCAAATTGTTTTTAAAATTAAAAATAGAATATTTAAGAAAGTAATTGTTCCCAGTAAACCCAACTCTCCTAACCATCTGAAATAATCGCCATCAGTTGCTTCAGTCAGCGATGATGGACCGGTTCCCAAAAGTGGATTCTTCTTAAAAGCGTCAATTGCCCTTGGCCATTCAACTTGAAGTCGGGTAGCTAAAGAAATATCCGAGACAACCGTATTGACCGGTCTTAGATTAGCTGATAAGCTAGCCATATATTTTTTTTCTTCCACTACAGTAGATATTTCTCCCGAAATAGTAGCCTCTCTTGTTCTTTCCAAAACAACTTGGTTTCTAAACGTATCTAAATTATCGCCTTTTGATTGATCTTTTAATTTGACATAAAAAGATCCGGCAGGTAGTTCTTTGGTAGTAATCGTTTGGCCGATATAAACAGCTCCAGTTCTGTCATCAATTAAAATTCTTCTTACTTGAAAAGTTTTTAAAAATCTTTTGGTTATCTCGCCCGTTGTGAACATGAGTCCTGCTGTTAAAATTAAAACAAAAATCAGAAATTTAAATTTTCGTGTAAATAGCAAAAAGGCTACTGTAGCAACAAAATAAGCAATAAAAGACGATCGGGATGAAGTATAAAGAAGAATCAATAAAGCTCCAATAAATAAATAAAGATAAAAACTTCTTACCTTAGCAAAATAAAAAGAAAGAATCATAGGGATAGCAAAGACAAGGTATATTGCCAAATCGTAATGACCACCAAAAGTTGCCGAGATACGCGCATCAGGAGTAAGGTATAGAATATAGCCTTTCGCATATTCAGGATTCATTGTTTGAACGGCTGGAAAATTCAAAAATTTTTGTCCAAGGCTATACAAAATTACTATTAAAACAGAAATAAAAAAATAAGAGATAACCTGTAAGAAATCCTTTTTTGTTTTAATAACTGAGGAAGCGATAAAAAACATAATCATATACTCCACTCGTCTTAGAGAGTGGAGTAATCCAAGATGAGGAAGTTGCATATTTTTGGAAACATATGCATTCCAGATGAAAGAAGCAAAAACAGCAGTCAAAAAAATAACAAAAGGTAATATAAATTTTTTATTTAGAAGAACTTTTTTTCGTAATAATTGAATTATAAATACAAAAGCAAGTATTGCTAAATATATATCATCAAATCTGATAGCAACATAGGTGTAGTCAACCATTTTAAGAGGAAGTTTTGGCCACAATGGAACAAAAAAGATAAAACCGATCAACAAAATTTTTACCAAATTTTCGTCGAGTTGTTTAAACCAGTTTAAAAGCTTCTTCATAGGTTTCAATCAGATATCGGTCACCCTTAATTTTACCAATTAAATAGGCAATTAGGGCCTTGAATTTTAAAATTAGTCGAAGTGCAGATAGATGGAAAGTAGAATAATGTTTTTTATAAAAGAATAAAAAACCCTGGTAAACTTGAAGGATAGGATAAGTTCTTCCGTTAGATGAAGCTGAACCCAAATGAATAATTTGTGATTCCGGATAAAAGTATGTATTTAATCCAAGCTTTTTGGCACGATATAGCAGATCAACTTCTTCCATGTACATAAAAATATTTTTATCAAAGCCACCCAATCTTTCGTAAATTTTTTTTGTTGTTAAGATACATGCCCCGGTTATCCAATCAACCTTTTTAAACTTATCCGGCGAAGATCTAGTCAAACCCCAGTAGTCACCTTTAAGTAATAAAGTTGCGAATGCAACCGGCAAAGTAAAAAACCTACAGGCAGATGGTTGAGGAGTCAAATCGCAATTAAGTAATTTAGCACCTAAAAAATGAACCCGTTTTTCCTGCGCAACATAAAAGTTGTAAAGTTTTTCAATGGCTCGATTGAGAACGATCATATCAGTATTTAAAAGCAGAATATATCTTCCGTTAGCTCGTTCCACACCGAAATTATTTCCTTGACCAAAACCTAGATTGCTTCCCGTTTGAAAATATGTCAAATGGTTTGTCTCGTCTTTTGCTATTTTTTCCAGCGCTTTCGCAGAGCCGTCCAAAGAATCATTATCAACAACAATAATTTCATATTTTATCTTTGTATTTGTCAACGACCTATTTATTGATTCTATACAATCTTCAGTGATTTTTTTTGTGTTATAGGAAACGATAACAATGGATAAATCTATCATAAGGCTTGAAGTGGGAATATATAACTTGTTACGAACCTATTTTATCAAAAATTCATAAACCAAACAATCACAGCTTTTTTTCAACAATTGCGACACTTCGCTATCAATTTTGCGACATGACGAGCTTCAAATATGGG
>JBBTYO010000019.1:0-6983 GCA_038061735.1 Patescibacteria group bacterium | reverse complement strand
TAAAGAATCGGGAATAGGGAAGGATGTTATTTGGAAAAAAATATTTAATAAAATATTTGTAAATGGCGAATTATTAAAAATTATTAATAAACTCAAAAAAAATTATAAAATAGCCCTTCTAACAAACTTTAATAATAAACCACTAAATGATCTATTAATTAAATATAAACTAGAAAAATATTTTAATATAAAAGTCATATCCTCTCTTCAAAAAATACATAAGCCCGATATTAAGATTTATCAAGTGGCATTAAGTCTGCTTAAAATAAAACCGGAAGAAGCGATTTTTATCGATGATAGTCAGAAATATATTGATGGAGGTAAAAAAGCGGGAATAAAATCTTTTCTTTTTACTACAAATCAAAAATTAATTAATGACTTAAAAGATAGTGGAATTATTTATTAGTTTAGTAAATGATTAAAGCAATCATCTTTGACTTTGCGGGAGTAATTGGGACGGAAGGATATAGTTTGTGGGCAAAAGAAAAAAAAGCCCAGGGCATTGAGGCCACAAGTACCTACTTTCATGATATTTCCGATGACATGGACAGGGGCAGTATTTCTACTCAAACATTTTCTCAAGAAGTTGCCAAGGTGGTTGGAATAGCCAGTAGTGATGTCTGGAAAGAAATATCTCAAAAGATAAAGATAAATAACGAATTATTGGATTTGATAATTAATCTTAAAAAAAAATATAAGATAGGTTTATTAACAAATTACAGTGATGTTTGGATGAAAGAATTAATTTCAAAATATGAACTAGATAAATATTTTGATTCAATGGTTATTTCTTCTCTCCATAAAGTGATAAAGCCTGATAAAAAAATTTATCAAATTTCTTTGGACATGCTTAAAATAAAATCCGAGGAAGCAATTTTTTTTGACGACAGGCAAACAAATATTGATGGAGGAGAAAAAGTGGGAATAAAATCATTTCTTTTTACTACGAATCAAAAATTAAGGGAAGATTTAATAAGCTGTGGTATTAATTTATAATATGCTTATGAAAGCTTTTGATTTTTCACTACCTGATCAAAACGGGGAAGTTCACCGACTTTCTGATTATCATGGTCAGTTCGTAGTTTTATATTTTTATCCTAAGGATGATACGCCTGGATGTACGGTTGAAGCCTGTAGTTTTCGTGATAATCAAGAAAAATTTAAAGAAAAAGGAATAGTTATTTTAGGAGTTTCAAAAGATACGGTGCTTTCCCATAAAAAATTTGCTCAAAAATATAATTTAAGATTCACAATTTTTTCCGATGTAGAAAAAAAGGTTATCAAAAAATATAAAGCTTGGGGTCTCTCCACCTTAAGAAAAACTTATTTAATAGATAAAAAGGGTAGTATCCTCAAAATTTATGATAAGGTTAATCCTTTAACTCATGCAGAAGAAATATTTAAAGACATTAATACATTGCCTGAATAGTATATTGTCCATTTGAATTTAAAATAAAGGCCTTTTGTGGGTAAAAAGGGAGATTAGAGGCAACTTTTTCTTTAGAAATAAGAACTTTTCCGTTGTACTCAGGGATATCTTCATAACTCTTTCCATATATATAAACCTTATTTTTATTAAGATAATATTGAACAGTAAAAAAATCCAAATCATCGGTGTATATGAGATCTTTTTTATTCGCAATTACCTCTATTTCTCTAAATACTTTGCTCAAGTCAGTTTTTTTTCGGTACTCTATCTGTAATTTTTGGTAACTAAAGGTTAACATCAGCAATATTGCTATCAAAATAGCACGAACAACAATATTTATTTTTTCTATAATAAAAATTATTAATAACAAAAAACCCACACTGGTGAATATTAAATAACGGGGGAAATATAGAGGTTTGATAAACGAAACCAGACCGACTAATGAAGAGATCCCTACTCCCCAAATAAAAAACAATTGAAAATCAACCCGATCTTTTTTAGAAAACTTTTTGAAATAGAGGTAAATTCCGGCACCAACAATTACCATTAAAACAAGAGAAAGATAAATCACATTGTTTAACATCTTTAATTTTATATCGCCGGGGTAAAAAGCAGTTTCGTTACCGGTATAGATAATTCCTAATATTCCAAACATATCTTTCAGATGAGGTTTAGCTAACCAAAAAGCGCTTTTTAAGTGATTTTGACCAAAGAAAAATAGCATCCAAGGAGAAAAAATTAATAAGGATACATAAATAACCTTTTTTTTAATATATCCGATATTAATTTTATTAATGATTAAAAAAAACAGCTGACTGAAAATAACCAATAACATAAAGTAGTGGGTAAAAAGTCCGGCGATTGTTGAGAATAAATACAGCCGATTGTTTTTTTGATAAAAAGCATAATAAGAAAGGCTTGCCAAAAAAGCGAACATTGAATACATTCGAGCTTCAAAGGCATAGTATAACAATAGAGGATTAATAATAAATAAAATCAAATAAAAAAATGCTTTTTTCTGTTTCATTTTAAAAACATCATTCAGGAATAAAAAAGCAACATAAATAGTTCCCCAAAAAAAGATAATAGATAAACTTCTTAGTGCTATTTCCGAACTTCCAAAAACGTTTATCCAAAAATGTAAAATAAAATAATATAAAGGAGGGTTAAAATCTTTAGCTGTTAAAAAAATCATTTCAATAATATTTTTTTTAGCCATAAAATATGAGAAAGCTTCATCTCTCCAGAATGACTGGGTAAGGAAGAAGAGAGGAGTTTTTGTAAACAAAAAATTTAACATAATTAAACTTTCTCCGTTACTTTATATTTTAACTTTTTTCCTAATAATATTCTAGTGTGAGCGTCAAGGGCAGGGAGAGAGGAAAAGAAAAAAGAAACCACCGGCAACAAATACCACTGGACAATCAGCAGGGGAAGACTCGAGACACTTGTTTTCATATTAACTTTTTGTCTAAGTTTAATATCTAAATAAATATACAAAATTAACATGACCGATGACAAGGTCAAAATCAAAGCGGATAGTTTTGGCAATAACAAACCAAGTACAGTTCTTTTAAATGAAGGATTAATTAGAGGTGGTATAGAAGCGCTGATTGTCAAAATAAAAAAAGAAACAGGCCAAAAAAGATGGGTTTCAGCAATAAATATTATTTTTTTAAGTTTTTGCCAAGTGCCAATATGAGGAGTAAGAAAAAATCTTTTTAAAACATAACCGACGTCGGTGACTCCCCAAGCCCAACGTTTTTCCTGTTCATAACGATTGGCTAAAGTCCTCATTGTTCCACCTGAAAAGACGGCATCCCCATTTACAATTGTGAAAAGCGGGATTGTCCGTACCTTTTCTCCAAAAGTAAAAAAAGCCTGAAAAAATACATGCCAGTCTTCCGGAATAATGTCTATATCCCAAAAATTTATTTTTTTAAGCAACCAAAGATTAGTCGAATAAGTCGAGACCTGAATAAGGTTTTCTTTTTGTGATAAAAATGCCAATCGGAGGATTGAGGATAAAGTTGCCTGCATTCGAACTAAAAAAGGCAGTTGCCAGAAGTTGTTATAAAGTAAAACTGGTGCCCAATAAAAATGAAACAAACGGTCTTTATCTCTAAGGTATTCAAAACTTAGATAAGAGAAATAATTTTTTGGCAATTTACTATCGGCGTCACAAATTGTGATCAAAACATTTTTTCTGTCGAAATTATTATTTATGACGTATTTATCAACAATTTTTGCGGCATATGTCTGGTTGCTGGCTTTTCCCGGTTCTTCATCATGCTTTAATGGATGGTAGTAAGAAATAATTTCTTTAAAAAAGCCCTGATACTTACTTGAAATGTACTGGCTTTTTTTTGAGGCTTCAGTTTCGCGTTTTTCAAAGGCAAGGATTAAGTATAAATTTTTTTTAATCGGATAATCATTTTTAATTAATTCTTGAACAGTTTCTTCTAATTTATGCAGAGGTTCTTTGTAATTGGGAATAATAATAAAATGTTTTAAGCGACTATAATTTTTTTGATTCTGCAATTTTTTAAAATATTTTATTTGACTGTGAAAAAGAATCTCGTTATATGAGACAACACAAGCATAAGAAGTTGACATGGATTTGGAAAAAAAATAAAGGTCAAAAGCAATTATAAAATAAGCGACCAAGGCCGGATGAAAAGGCGAGAGCCACAGGGGAAGAGTGATCAAAAACCAGGAACTAATCGGTACGATAATTTCAAGTAATCTTTGAAAAAATCTTGTCTGAATAAGTCGTTTTGTCATTGAATGTATTATACTACAGCTTGTTACTGCCAGGCTTCACAGATTATTTTGTAAGGGCAGAAATCGCAGTGGATACCTGGGTTAGCTGGAAAAATATTTTGTCTTATTTCTCCAACCATATCGATTATTCTGTCTTTTGTGTCAATTAATTCTTCTTCAGTTTTTTTGAGGGTAATTTTTTCCGGTGTTTGGAGATAATAAAAAGTCAAATTTATATCCTCAAGTTTTTTATTAAAGAAATTTTTATCATGACTTGCTAAGGCGTAAATAGTTAACTGTAGGCTCTTTGTCAATTCTCGATCACCTGGTTTTTTACCGGTTTTATAATCAATGATTTCAACTTCATTTTTATTAATCGCATCGATCCGATCAATCTTCCCTGTGAGACAGATATCTTCAGTAATTTTTATTTTAAATAATTTTTCCAAGCCAATAATTTTTAAATCTGAACTGTGAAATTTATCAAAATAATTTTTCAACATTTTTTCTCCTTCTTTTTTCATTCTATCTTCATGGGCTTTTGAAGAATATCCAATTGGAATCCAGGATTTTTTATAAAGCTCCAGTAGTCTTTTTTTATCAGCCCTTTTATTTTTAAGAAAATCACTATAGAAATCTTGAAGAGTTTTGTGAATGGTAGTTCCAAATGACGCTGAAGCCGTTGGCAAGGTGGGAATTTTCAAAACATATAGATATTTATATTGAAGAGGACAAATTTTGTAGGAATTCAATTGGGAATAGGAAAAATTATTTGATAATTGTAGAGACAAGGTATTGCCTTGTCTGTACCCATTCGTAGGGGTCGGGTTTCCCGACCCTTGTTTTGTTTGTTTAAAATCAAATATCGAAAGTTGGAATTTTTGTTCTTTTTTCAATCCTATTTCTTTATTAACAAATTCCTCACCTAAAGTCTCTGTCACAAATCGAGAGATTTTGCGGATCCTTTTTCCTTCGCCATAAAATTTTGAGGATGATAAAAATACTTTATCTTTGGCTCGAGTTAATCCGACATAAAAAAGACGGCGTTCTTCCTCAATGTGATAATCGCCGGTTGGTAAAATTTCTTTAATCAACGTATCCGGAATACTGATAGTTTCTTTTTTGTGTCGGGTAGGAAAACGTTCTTCAGTTAAGTTAACCAAAAAAACGACCGGGAATTCTAATCCTTTTGCAGAATGAACTGTGAGAATATTAACGGCGTTGATCGACGCCATGTCAGTTTTGGCAACAATCGGGGATTCTCCCATTTCCATACTCATGTTGATAAAATCAACAACGGCAAAAACGGAAGCGTCTTCATGTTCCGATTCAAACATCTTTAATTTATTAAAAAAGTTTGAAATATTGATGGCAACTTTTTCCTGAGAATCTGTCTTGTAGTTGATTAGTGTTAGTAATAATCCACTCTCTTCCAAAAAGTAATAAAGGATTTGACCAGCCGTGTTCGTTTTAAGTAAACCTAAGTGTTTAACAATCATTTTATAAATTACTAACAATTTTTGCTTTGTTTCGGATTTCAATAGTGGTAAATATTTTTTATAAATTTCAAACTCACTTCGATGTATCGATACATCGAAGTATGATAGATATATATCTATAGATTGAAAGAGCGGTTGATTAATTTTTTTGGCAAAAGTAAGAAGAAGCGAGATATCTTTTTTATCAATATTATATATATCCATATACAGTAGTCGAAACAGGGAAGGTGAGTCTTCCAAGTTATAGAGAACTTTTAGATAAGCAATCAAATCTTTGACTTCAGGTTGTTTATAAAGAGTTCCTGGCCCAAGGAATTGATACGGGATTCCAGCTCGGACAAGTGATCTGACAAATGGCTCGGAATGATTATTAGCCCGAACCAAGATAGCGAAATCGGAATATTTATGGGATTTAGATAATTTTAAAATTTGTTTGGTGACGTGATCGGATTCATCTTCGGAAGAATCGGCCAGATAATAATTAATTTGTGATTTTTGTAGAGACGCACGATCGTGCGTCTGTACAGATTTCGAGGCAATCAAATTTTTTGAAATACCAAGTTTAAATTCCAAAGTATCCGGGTCATTATTCTTTATTAATTTATATGCGGCGTCAAGAATTGTTTGATTGGAACGGTAATTGTTTTTTAAAGTAATTTGTTTAGCTTTTTTATAATCCTTAATAAAATTAATAATGTTTGAAACAGAAGCACCGCGGAATTTATAGATGGCTTGCGAATCATCGCCTACAACTGTTAATCGAGGATTCTTTTTTACTGGAGAAAGAAGTTTGATTAGTTGATATTGAGAGATATTAGTATCTTGAAATTCGTCAACTAAAACAAATGGATACTGTTGTTGATATCGTTTTAAAATATTTGGGCGTTTTTGAAATAATAGTAGGGAATAATAAACCAGATCGGCAAAATCCATCAAACCCTCATTCAATTTTAGTTTTTGATATGTCTGGTAGGCCTTTGCAAGCTCTTGATATTTTTGTCTTTCTATTAATTCATCCTCTTCTTTTTGACTTTTGATTTTTGACTTTTGATTTTGAGCATAGCGAATATATTCTTCCGGTGATATATCTTCATCTCTTAGCCGGGAAAAATGTTGGAGAAGCGCCTCAAGGAACTTATTAGGGTTCCCGAGTGGTCTAAAGTACTTGAGTTCAAAGAGAAAAAGATTTTGTTTCAAGAAAATAATTGTTTCTGCTTCGGTCATCAATCTGTAACTGGGAGACAAGCCAATTTGGAAACCATTTTCTTTTAAAATCTGATCAGCAAAGGCAT
>JBBTYO010000018.1:0-10726 GCA_038061735.1 Patescibacteria group bacterium | reverse complement strand
CTTTGGTTTCATGACATCTACTTTTTCTTCCGCTCCGGCTTTAAGTCTTTCCGTGACTTCTTTTTCCCGATCTGTCAAGGCTTTAACTGTTTTAGCCGCTTCAATCTTAGCTTTTAGATAGGTTACCAGTTGCTCTCCTGATAGATTATTAACTAGAAATATTGGCAATATGTAACCAACCTCATCTAGTCCTCGTTGCTTAATCTGAACATCGGGAGAAAATAGTTTGTTAAGAGTATTAGTAATAACAATGATGTCTTGATCAACCCAAGCAGGTCTTGTTTTAATATTTTCCGTTGTTGGAATTTCACCCTTTTCATACTGTTGCGTCCACATTTTTTTTACCTCTTCATATTCATCAATCGACACCGCTTGAGACATTACTACCGTTTGCTCAATATTTTTTTCCGGTTCGCTCATGACAGGAAGCTGAGCGTCAATGACTTTTTTAACTTGATCCGAATCAAGATTGTTATCTTTAGCCGCTGCCTGACTAATTTTTTCATCCGATTGTAATTGAACGGAAAATTCTTTGATAACTGAAGTAACTTTTGCCTTTTCTATTTTTGTATCATCGGATATTTTTTGAACCACTTCAGTTGCTGGAGTATTAATGTTTTGATGAAAAGAATTAAGAATTTGGGTTGTTTTTTCAGGGCCAACACCACTTTTTTGTGAAATAGTATCAATTGTGGTTTTGTTGTTAATGACCGTATTGGTGATGGCGTGAGATATTTGTTGAACTTTTTCTGGAGATATTTTAACCTTAAATGAAACTACTTGAGTAACCGGAACCATTTTTGGTAGGGAAGTAATAATGTTTTGTCTAATATGGGATTGCTCTGTTTTCGTAGCTGTAAAAACGTTTATTACTTGACGGGCAGCAAAATCAGACTTAGCTGCTCGGGATGAAAGTTCGCTCCTAATATTCATGTATTTTTGTCTTTCGGCCGAGGTTGAGGCTTGAATTGGGTTTTTTAAATAATTAATATTTTTATTGGTAGTTTCATTAAGAGTTTTGTTAGTTTCAAAATTGGCAATATCGGTAAGATTAGTTGCCTTAATATTCAGAGACCTGCTGATATCTTCCGTCTTTGCTCTTTTTATTTCCTCTATCGTTTCTATTCTGGTTTTAACCGTTGCCCCTATTTCTCTTGGGATTTTCATTTCTACCCCAACATTTGAGTTGATATTAGTTGGAATTGGAGTCGGTGAAGGTGGAGGCGGAGGCCCGTTCGGATGTCCGGGATTTAAGTTAGATAACATTATATTTTTCATAGCATTAATTCCTTCACAACAATAATCTCTATATATGCGAAGTAACCACCAAGGAAAGAATGTCACTGCCCAAAGCATTATCAAAGTAATAATATATTCAACAAAGGTATCAATGTAATTTCCATTGTTCGTCATTGATAGTTGTTGTGCCGGTCCACCATACAGTATACTTATTGCCGATGGATAAATATAACCGGCGGCTGTATTGACTCTAGAAAAATCAAAAATAAACGGTATCCCATATTTCCAAATCGATGCCATTCCTCCTAAGAAGAGTGCTAATAACGGACCATAAAAAATCCATTGGAAAAATACCCCTATCCAAATCATTCCAACATTTTTAATAAAGGCAAAAGATAATAAAATTGCTAAAAATGGAGAAACAAAAAGTAGAAACCACAAAATTATTTTTCTTAACAACAGCATCCCCCCCATAACATAATAACTTAAGTTTGTTAGTTTTAGTAAAAACATTTCTGTCTTTACGGCTTCTTGAACACGAATATTCAGGTCACGGCAACCGATAAAATTAATGTAATTATTCTCGTTACTGATACCGGAAAAATAAATATTAAAAAGGTCTCCTCCTCCTAAGTTTTCAATAAAAAATTTCATTATCACTTCTGAAAGTTGAACAAGAGTAATAACAATTGTGGCGGAAAAGGCAATGTAAAGAATTGATGATAAAATTTTAGTAATCGCAGGCCAAAGTTTAATTCCAGTCTCAAAATTTGTTCGCTGACCAATAATAATTCCCAAACCTAAAAGAGCTGCTGTTAAAACAACAAAAAAATAACTTAAGTTTCTGGCTGTTCCCCAGATCTTTGTTAAAATAGGGTGATTATCATTAGTTGTATGAGTCGTTACCCAATAAATAAATTGACGGGCTCGATCGTTAGATTTTCCCTGTGTCGTAACTTCGCTATCTTCTATCCAAATATGATATTTTGCCGGGTCTGATTTAAATTTTTCATAATCGGCCGTACATTCTTCTCCTTTACCTTGCTCTTGATAGATAGCATCAAGTTCAGCAGAACAAACGCCTCTTTGGCCGGCTTTGTTTGGACACAATAGGGGAGGTGTTTCCGTCGGAATAGGAGTCGTTTGGGCAAAAACAGGACCCAAGCTCGCCAATAAAAAAAAGCTTGTGAAAATAACTAATATATTTTTTACCCAATTAAATTTGTTCATGTTTTTTTAAAAACAAAAAGTCCTATGCCAGCAGCTGCAAAAAAAAGTGAAGCTAATATAGCTCCCTGAACAGTCGAACCACTTTCACCTGTTTTTGGTAAAGATGTTGGGACTGGGGGACTGGTTGGGCCGCCTGGAGTTGGACTTGGACCTGGAGTGGCAGTTGGACCTGGGGTGGCAGTTGGAGTTGACGGACTAAAAAGCGCACAAAGTTGAGTTGATCCAGATGACGTTGCAATTAGTTTAAAAGTAACATAGGCAAATGTGCCTGCTCCGGAATAAGGTGCAGTTGATGATCCTGTAATTAAAAATTTTCCTACGTCTTGGACATCGGCCGAAACAGTGGTAAAAGTATTGCCTGGGGTAGTTGAGATATATTCTAAATATTGAGTTTCATATGTCATCCCGACCGATGTTGACGATAAAGATTTTCCTTCAGTATCAATATTGATTGTAAATTTTACATCTTGGCCTCTCACCAACTGTTCAGTAGGAGCAATTAAATCAAAAGTCGTAGCCAAAACAGAATTTGGAATTATTAAAATACTTAAAGCTAAAAAAATCATTACTAGAATTTTTTTCATATCTGTTACAACTTACTTATATAATACTTTAAATCATTATCTCTTTTCAATGTTAAAAAGCGGACCAACTATCGAAATATTTCCTGGTGCACGTAAATTAAATCTATTTTTAAATTCATCCCCTCCAAACCTTTCTTCATGACCATTTTCAACTATTATTATTTCCGTTGTTCTGCCTCCCCCAAAATCCACTCCAGTTATTTTTACATCTGTAATATTATTAAAAGGATTATTTAAAATTGATTTTACTTTATCAGAGCTCCAGTTGTCTGTTTTTGGACATGTTTTATCTGAAGAGGGTGGAGATTTGTCTGTCTGATAAAGAAAACATCCCGTCGAAGAATCGTTTTTAACCAAAAGCAAAGTGTTTGCAATGTCTGCAACCTCAGATGGTTTAAGCCATGCAGACTTGCCATATTCAGGACGTGAGCCTTGGGCGGTATAAAAACATTTTGATTCTTTTTCCCAACCTCTTTCATTTAATTCCGAAAAACTTCCCACCGCGGAAGATGTATCGGCAAAATTTTTTGTCCAAGAAGTGTTTCCTCCCCAAACCTCAGCAGAAGTATGGGTATAGCCTCCAAAGGTAGAAGCGAACCATGCTTTAATAGGTTGCCCACCAGAAACCATTACCTTACCTTTCGTTGCGTCAACCGCCTCATTCCATCTTCCTCCTTTTTCATTATCCTGAAATACCTGACAATCTTGTGAGTCGCAAATAGACCCGGAACCATTATTTGTGTAGGCCATTGCAAAAGATCGGGCGGCGATTGCCTGAGCCTTTAAAGCTTCAATATTCCAATCAGCAGGCATTTCGTAAATTCGTTTTACATAATCTTCTAGAGAGTAATCTGGACTATGACCATCAATCCTTATCCTCGCATCCATATCTTGGAGAGAATCATAATTATAGTAAGTTCTCAGAATGCTTTCATAATTTTGTCCACTATCAGCCCTTCCTTTTGCACCATATTGACTCATTCCAACTCTATGAGGTATACCATATGTGTAAAAAGCAAAGCCCGTGCCAAATCCAGGGTCAAGATTCCTATCGTCAACACATTGAATTGCCGAACTAGCCGACCTTGAAAGGTTTAACCCTGCAATTCTACTGGCTATAAGCTGTTGTTGCCTTGCTGTTAAAGTAGCAATTTCTTGTCGTGTGCCAGCAATCTCCTTGGCAATAATTTGAGATTGTTTATCAACTTCAATCTTTGACTTTGCCAATCCTGATTTTTCTATCTCTAACTGTCTTTTTATTTCTTCGAGATTTTTAACATACAAAACAATTTTAATAATTGTTTTTTTATCCTCATCCACGATTGTTTTTTGATAGAATATTTTTCTGAGTGAAGTTGATAAATCATCTGCCACTAAAACACTAAAAAATAAGGTTGAATTTTTGTTAACATTCTTATAATAAGATTTCACCCTCTCGTTAAGAAGTTCTTGTTGATAAACCAATACCTGTTCTCCCTTTTTTACCTCGAGTTCTTTTTTGACTATTTCTTGTTCCAGATTTCCAATTTTGCTTTTAATTTCGTTCAATTTTACAGATAAGCTTTGATAATTTACCTCTTTACTCGAAAGATCTTTTTTTAATGAATTGATGGCATTGTTAATATCGTCTATTTCGTCAGCTTTTACTGATATTAGAAATGGTAAAAACATCATCAATAAAAATACCCCAATAAAAAATCTCTTCATAAAATCATTATAACAATGCTGGGAGAAGTTTTTTTGCTATACTGAAAACATGAAAATACGTATACTTATAATCGTTATAATTTTTATAACTTTTATAAAGATTATAACCACTGGGGCTTTTGCTCAAACCCGTTATGCTGCTTGTGACCTTTGTGGGTTTTGCCCTCCCAATCAACCCCCTCAAAGCTGGTCTGCCTGTCAAAAGTGTCTCTATCCAGACATATCTTCCGACCCCTCAACAATGGAAAGCTTGATTGTTAATCCTGACACAAACTTGCCTCCAACGGGAGCCCCAGGAAAACAATATACGTTTCTTGGTTGCTTAGGTAGTGGGGGTAGTGGTGGATTTACCGGAGAAGGAGCTGGTGGCGGGGTGGTTCAGTCTTTATTAAATATCGTCTTTGCTATGGCTGGTGGAATTGCCTTTTTATATCTTTTATATGGATCATTTATTATCGCCACTTCCCAAGCCAATCCGGAAAGACTTAATTATGGGAAAAGGGTTGTCTATGGGGCTATCGCCGGGGTAATTTTTACTTTAGGATCGGTTTTTCTTGTCAAGTTTATTGCTTCGGGAATATTGAAGATACCAGGATTTGGAGAGTAGCTTACTTTTTCCCTGCTTTTCTTAAAAAACTTCCTCCGGCTAAACCTGAAAAGAGGATGGGAATAAAGATGGTTGGCAAACCTGTTGACGGGATTGATTTTGCATTTGAGCTGCTAGCAACCTGATTGTTTTGTTTATAAACATTGTTTTCGCCTGTATTTATTGTAATTGACGATGGTTTTTGAGTAGGAGTTGGGCTAGCCGATTTAAAAAATCCAAAGAAACCTCCATTACTTTTTTGAGCAGGAGTTGGGATTATGGTTGATTTTGAAGTTGACGTTGTACTTGTTTTACTCTTCAGATTAATCTTACCTGTAACTACAGCAAAAAATACCAAAACAACAACCAAGCCCAAAACAAATGAAATTACCTTATTGAAACTATCCATATAGTATTTATTATAGCATACAATTGACAGATTTCAACTTTACCAGTATTCTGTATATATGAACGAAAACCCTCAGGTAAAATTTTCGTGGAGAGCTCCTTTGCGCCCGTATAAAAAACAGTCTACGTTTATTCTTAAGTTTTATTTAACCGTATCTTTTTTATTATCTCTTATTGTATTTTTTTTCGGAGATAAAATCTTAATTATCCCTATCTGGGCGTTAGTTTTTATTTTTTACGTCCTAACAATTACACCCCCTCCCAATGTTGAAAATAAAATAACTACTTTCGGAATTGATGCGGCCGGGGTTACTTTACGATGGGAGATGCTCTCTCATTTTTACTTTGGAAAAAGGTTTGGTTTTTATACATTAACAGTTGTTTCTCAGTCCCCCTATTTTTATCATCTTTATTTGGTTGTTCCAACTGAAGAGATGAAAAAAAAACTAATCACTATTTTATCCTCCCACCTCTTATATCAAGAAGTCCCTCAAAAAACTATTACAGATAGATTGCTTGATTGGGTTTCAGTTCTTATTCCTGATGAGGAAGAAGTGTCTAAAGAAGAAGATCTTCGAGTCGTTTCTGAAAAACTGAGGCGGGCATCTCTTTAATTCCAAAAGTTCTTCCCCAAGACAAAACTCCTTCATCGCTTGTCACTAAGAAACCATTTACCTCTTTTGATAAAACGATTAAATCTAAGTCTGCCACACTGTCCAAAAAACCAGTTCTAGTTGCATTGCGGTAACGGTTACGAAAGTTTTTTATAAATTTTCCAATTTCTATCTGAAAATCTTTTTTTGATTCAAATTTTTTACCTGTTGTCATTTCGCCAGCTTTAACAATCTCTTCTTCAGCAATGTTTAACCCACGGTAGCTACGATTCCTAATATCTTCAATTAGTTGATAAAATATCTTACTGGAAAAATCGGCTCCAGATGAGTTTGGTGATTTAATATCTACAACTGATAAGAAGTTTTTGATAAATCCCTGTTCTTTATCCTCAAAAAAGCTTAAAAACTCATCAACGATCCGGGGGGGCATATAAAAATTAGCTTTTGAATTTTTTTTGAGTTTTTTTATTATTTCTGTTAATTTTACAACAATCTCTTCTGTGTTTTTTCCCATCTCAAGACCAGCTCCAATATTGAAGAAAAGGTTTGTATCTAGAATAAAGGACTCCATTTAATTTTAAATTTAAAATTTTTAATTTTTATTCAAATCTAAATTTTTAAAATTTAATTTTTAAACATTTAAAATTGATTTTAAATTTACAATTTGAAATTAAAAATTACTCTTGAATCCTAACCGGCATGATAATGTGAAAAAAATTATTAACCCCCTCTATTTTAAAAACGACGGGGGCGTCTGACCTCAGTAGTTCAATAATAATCTTTTTTTTAGAAGCTTGGTTTAAAAAATCAATTAAATATTTATAATTAAAGGCGATTTTTTGGGTTTCCCCCTCAATTTTTGCTTCTTGATAGACAACATCTTCTTCTCCTTGTCCGATTTTTGGAATAAATTTTACCGAGTCTTTTTCCACCTCCATTATTATAATATTAGAAAATTCTCTGGAAAAAACAGAAACAAGCTTCACGCTTCTTAAAAATTCATCTGCATCAATTATTACGGTGGTTTTTTTCTCAGTTGGAATAACTTTTTCAAAAGGAGGATATTCCCCTTCAATCATCCGGACATAAATATCGTTATCGCCAATAAAAAAAGCTAAAAGCTTTTCATCTTTAAGATAACTAAATTGTATTTCTTTTTCTTTATTAATAAACCGTTGTGTGTTTATTAAAAACCCAGCCGGAATAATCATTGAAGAAAAAGGTAGGTCTTTTTTTAGTGTTAAAAGAGAGAGTCTAAAACCGTCTGTTGCCACAAGTTGAAGATCTTCATTATTGGTCACAAAATTAACCCCTGTTAAAACAGGTCTGGTTTCATCGTTTGAAGCAGCAAAAAAAAGAAAAGGGAGGTTCTCTTTAAAAAATGAGGTTTTTATCTTTTGTTTTTCTTCTGTGTTTTTTGGGGGGAAAGGAAAATCTTGATCAGAAAAAAGAGGAAATTGACCTTTAATCTTTCCCTGGGTAATTACTATGGCTTTTTCCTTTATTTCTATTTCAATTTTAACTTCCAGGAGAAGAGATAAAAATTCGATAATTTTTTTTGGTTCAATAATTATTTTAAATTTGTTATTGTTCTCGTTTTTTAATATTGAATGATAATAATAATTTAAGTCTGTTGAATAAAAATGAATATTTTTTTCTTCCCCGATAAGACAAACCCCTTGAAGAGATGTTGTGGAGGATAGTTTAGAAGAAGTAAAACGAGAAGATAGTTCCAGCTTTTCTAAAAATTCATTTTTTGGTAATTGGATTTTCATTTTTAATTGTTTTTAATCTATTTATAGTAGTAATAGAGTGTGTGTATAAGTGTATAAAAATAAGATTAGATTTTCAAGACAAAAAGAATCGAAAAAAATATGTGTGTAAAAAGCGTGGATGCTATGTTGATTGAAACAATGATTGGGTGATCATATCAACCTCTTTTTTTATGTTTGGATCACGAAGAATAAGATTACTAATCTTTTGCCTCGCATGAAGGGCGGTGGTGTGGTCTTTTCGATTTAATATCTCCGCTACACCAGACAACGTTAACCCTAATTCCTTCAATAAAATATACATCGTTATTTGTCTATAAAAAGCAATTGATGCCGCTCTTGAGGAACTTTTAAGGTGGGATTGTTTAATGTTATAAAAAGAACAAACTGTTTTTATAACCTCAGAAGGATTAACCCTTTTTTTATTTACTTCATTATCTTTAGAAAAAAACATTTCAACAGCTTCCAAATCAATCCTATCTTTAATCCCCAACACTTTAGCGTAGATAGAGAGTAGGGCGCCTTCAAGACCACGACAATCAGTTATTCTTTCAGCAATAATTTTAACTGCCTCAATATCAACATCAATGCCTTTTTCTTTAGCTTTAATTAGAAGAATGGCTGACCTCAATTCGAAGTCCGGCGATTGGATGTCAACTGTTAGGCCACCCAAAAACCTTGAATGAAGTCGATCCTCTAAATTTTTTATTTCACTTGGCGGCCGATCAGAAGTTAAGATAATTTGACCTCCAGAAGAAACAATAGAATTAAATGTATGAAAAAACTCTTCTTGAACAGCGTTTTTACCAGCAATAAACTGAATATCGTCGATAATAAGTAAATTTAAATAACGATATTTTTGTCGAAAACGACCAGTGGCTTTTCCACGGATCGACTCAATTAATTCATTGGTAAAATTATCTCCCGGGCAAAAATAAACTTTTTTGTTTCGGTCTTCCTCTAATATTTTTTTAGCAACAGATTGAGCAATGTGGGTTTTTCCGACACCCACTCCTCCATATAAAAATAATGGATTATAAGCGCTGCCTGGGTTTTTAACGACGGCCTGAGCGGCTGCATAAGCTACTTGATTGGATGTAGAAACCGCAAAATTATCAAAATTATATTTTTTATTTAAGCCGGCCTTAGCAAAAACATCTTCAATGCTCGGCTCAAAAGAGAGTAGAGGTGCGACGACAGCCTTTTTAGAAGGCATCTTTACAATAAACTCTATTTCAATTTTCTTTTGGGAATGATTAAAAAAACGTTGTTCAATTTCGTGTGATCTTTTTGCTAAAAAATCATAAGCTCCTGGACTGGCAACAGAGAGAGATATTTTATCGTCATTTAACTCAATTATCTTTGCCTGATTTAAAAGAGAGGGGATTACTGATCTTTTATCTTTATTTTCTTCTACAAGCTTTTTTACAAAGCTTTCCCAGTAAGAGGATATTAAGGACATAATTTAACAATGTGGATAACTTATCCACAAATCATAAACAAGTACACAGTGATTGTCAAGGAGAAAAAAATGAAGTTTATAACTCTCCCAAACCCTCTTTCTTCTGAATCTCTTCTTTAACCACGTTCAGGAAGCGTTCGGTCGAAGAGAGTCGGCGGTGACCAACTAACCTAGCAATATATTCTACTGAAGCGCCATTTTTTAATTGGTGGGCAATAAAAGTATTTCTAAAATCATTTACAGTTGCTTTTTCAATACCAACTTCTCGAAAACAACGGGAAATAATTTGGCGAATATTTCTAATAAGCAGGGGATGTCCGGTTCGGGTAATAAAAAGATGACCATCACTTTTTTGATTAGACCGATCTTTAAGATAGTCTTCTATAGATTTTTTTACAGCTTTGTTTAGTGGGATATCCCTAGTTGGAGTTTTTCCATACTGGCATATATGGATGGTTGACTCTTTAATGTCTTCAGTTTTTAATCCAGCCAATTCTCCAATTTTTATACCGGTTTGAAGAAGAATCTCGACTAGGGCATAGGTCCTAGGTTCTTCCTTGGCAAAATCTCTTAGAGCTCGGTATTCCAATTTAGAAAATATCCGTGGAGCTGATTGAATATATTTTGGATGAGAAACGTCAAGTGATGGATTTTGTTCAATAACACCGTCATTTTTTAGATAGCGGAAGAAAGTTCTAATGGAGTTTAATTTTCTTGAAGCAGATTTTTTTGTATAGTTATCTACAATTAATTTATTGATAAAACCATCAATATGTTCCCTTTTTACTTCTCGAATGTCAGAAATCTCCTGAGTGGTTAAATAGCCAACAAATTGTTCAAGATCCTTCTTATAGGCCACGATTGTAAAAGACGATTTTCCTTGGGATCCCAGGTGTTTTATAAACCTGTCAGCCAAAGAGGGAAGTAATATATTTTCCATAACACCCTATAATATAACATAAAGTCTTTCGAATATCAAGGATTCTCTTGATAATGGGCTTTATGTTTGGTATATTGTTAGTCTTGGAGTCGGAAAAAGGAGAAATTTTAATAATGAAGGAAGAAAAAAAAACAAAAACTAAAAAAGTCACCATGAACATCATGGACTCGCTTCTTAAAAAAAC